>NZ_JBFTLU010000010.1:0-24168 GCF_056396605.1 Pseudomonas sp. 05T35 | reverse complement strand
GTGCTGTACAAACATCTGGTGGCACGCCATCCGAGCGACCTGCCGCATTATCGGCGCTTTGGTTACTTTTACCTCGGCGCGCTGGCCGTGGCCCTGCCGGCGTTTCTGCTGTTCGGCAAACAGAACTTCCTGCCGGAAGCGCCGCTGCAATGGGGCGTGCTGGTGTTCCTCGGACTGGTGTCCACCGCGTTGGGCCTGTACTGGTGGAACAAGGGCGCCTGCCTGGTCAGCGGCGGGACATTGGCGGTGATGAACAATTTGCATGTGCCGGTGGGGCTGCTGATCAACTTGCTGATCTGGAATCAGCATGAAGCGCTGGGGCGGCTGTTCCTGGGTGGCTCGGTGATTCTGGCAGCGGTGTGGATCAGTCGGTTGGGTGTTCGGCAAGTCGCAACGCCAGCGTAGGTGGAGAGTGGCTCCTAAGGGAGCTGCTGTTCTATTGGGGTTACGTTGACACCCGGACTTAAAAAATCGATGTGGTAGCCCGAAGAGCCATCTCCTATCGCCAAATGGACACCACTGATGCCCTCATTCATCTGGGAATTGACCTGGTAATTGATAGTGGACGCGATTGACTCATTCACCCCGATAGCGAACTCAGTCAGTTTTAGGCCGCGAGGACCCGCTGCGAGCTCAAGAAGATTTATGTGTTCAGCATTCTTCGTTTTAAAGGAAGTTATTGTGTTGTTCTCTACCGTGAGAAGCGCCTCTTCGTCTGCAATACGTTGTGTCAGTATTTGAAGTGATGCTTTCAGGTCTTCTGATAGCGCTGGATTGGTCCTCCTCAAGACAGTCAATATTCCTGATACTTTCAAGCTTCCGTGAAATGTAAATGGGCAGGGTTCTTGTGGTTTCATGTGGGCGTAATGAACTTCGAAAAATTCGGCCACGGATTGAATGAAGTTGTGGGTGATGTCTTCTTCAATCAGTGCATAAGGTGAGGCGTGCTTGTTAATGGTGACTACAGCATCGGCGTCATTACCTGAAAGCTGAAAGCTCCTGTAGCTGTTCAGCATGTTCAATGTTGCTCGCTGTGTCGTTAGTGCTTTCCTGAAGTCACTGCTTAATAGTAGTTTTAAGCTGTAAATCGCACTTGTAACAGATGGGTCAAATACTTGAGCTGCGCAGAAAATACTTTTTTTGATTTTGGTGTTTTTGGCGAGCTCGAAGGCACGTTTGGCAGCGTTATTGCTGAAAGAAAAAATAATGCTGTTTTTGGGTAGTGTTGTTATGTTTTTCAGGCTCAATGTCTTGAGCTCTAGCATTGAGCACTCATTCAGAAAAACTGGGGAGTCAGCGATTACTGCTACTTCATCTTGATCAAATAGCGTATGGATCATGTTTGACGTGGACATGGCTTGGTTCTCACTTGGGGCAATGGGCGCCAGGAGATTTCTTGGCGCCCATTGACGTTACTTAGTCTTCAGTGTGAGCCCATGCCAATGGAGCCCAGCCAAAATTGTCAGGGTCTGAGGTGATCCGGTTGAGTTTTTCATAATAGCTGTTCTGCTTATCCATAAGAGTTCATCCTTTATTTATTTTTCATTATTTAGCCTCCTTGAGGTGCTCAAGAAGTGCCTGCATTAGGTCATGGTTTTTTCTAGGGTTCAATTGATTTTAAGGTTATTGATAGAGTGATTTGGTATTTTGGGTGGGCTTTCTGGGCGCCTAAAGTTATTTGTGTAGGTTGTCTCTGTAGGCTTGTTCTGATTTTTGGAGAAGTTGAGTCTGATTGGTTGTGGGTGGACGTACTAAACAGGTAGGTTGGTTTTTGCCTGTTATGTATTGCTCGCTTGAATGGGGGCGTCCTACATCAATTATATAGAGAGCTGGCGATGTACCCTTCGAAGAAATACCTCACGGATGATTCTGTTCAGTCGGCATTGGCGTTGGCTGATCTTACCGAGTCAAGTGTCCCCGAACATGCCATACGGATATTGCTCATTGAAGTTGTCGAAGGGCTTGCTAAAAAAGGTTGGCCCAGCGCCGAGGTACAGACCGGTCCGCGTATTGTTTCTGCGGAGGAGAATTATGGTTTGTTGGGTTATGACCCTGCTGAAATCACGCTCGGTAGCGAACACACTCGCTGGGTCGACGACCATTCCTTATTACGTACGCAGACCACCAGTCAAATCCCGGCTGCGCTCCAGCGTGCGGCGCAGAGGCGGCAGCCGGACGAAATGATCCTGTTGGCTGCGCCCGGAATTACCTTTCGCCGTGACAGTCGTGATCGATGGCATTGTGCTGAACCCCATCAAATGGATATCTGGGTGCTGGGCGATCCGGAGCTTTCGACGCGTGAGCATTTATTGCGTTTGGTGGGYGATATCCTCCAGTTGGCAGTTCCTGACAAGCCCTGGATCCATCGCGACAGCCCACATCACTACACCGAAGGTGGAATCGAAGTAAATCTGCTAAATAATGACCTGCCCGTTGAGGTATTGGAGTGCGGTTGTATTGCTGCTTCGTTATTGAAGCGGTTACAGATTGATCCAACGAAGCATGGTGGACTGGCCTTGGGCATGGGATTGGATCGCTTGACCATGTTGCGCAAAGGTATTCCGGATATTCGTCTGCTTCGTGACCCCAATGCACGCGTACAAGCGCAGATGAATGACTTGAAACCGTGGAAAGCAGTATCACGCTTACCCTCAATTACCCGAGATATTTCCTTAGCGGTAACGCCAGGCCAAAGCGAAGAAGTATTGACCGAAAAGATGTTGCAGGCAGCCGGAGAGTGTTCAGGCTGGATCGAGGAAATGCAGATCAAAGGGCGCTGGCCTCTGGCGGAGTTGCCTCTTCAAGCGATTGAGCGTCTGGGGATTTTACCCGGGCAGGAGAATGTGCTTTTACGAGTAGTTCTGCGTGATAGTTCACGTTCGATAACCACTGCCGAGGCCAATGGTTTGTACGAGAGAATCCAATCGKCGCTGCACGAGGGAGTTCCTGGTGCGGGTTACAAAATGGATAGTCAGAAGCGCTAGGTTTGCTTCGCCCCTCGTAGGAGCAAAGCTTGCTCGCGATGAGCGATAACGCGGTTTACCCGATAGACCGCGGTGTCTGCATCGCGAGCAGGCTCGCTCCCACAGGGGGATATGTGCAGCTACATCGAGCGTTTTTCTGGCTCAGGGATGTGGCTCGCGCCGAGTACTGCCGGGAGTAATCCGGCCCTGAGATCCCCGCCGCTCGGCTGCTGATACAAACTCAAACCAAACTCCGGCAGCACTGCCAGCAGATAATCGAAGATATCGCCCTGGATCCGCTCGTAATCGGCCCATGCCGTGGTGCGAGTGAAGCAGTAGATTTCCAGTGGCACGCCCTGAGCAGTGGTTTGCATCTGGCGGACCATGCAGGTCATGTTCGGTTGAATTTCCGGATGACTCTTCAAATACGCCAACGCATAAGCGCGAAAGGTTCCAATGTTGGTCATCCGCCGGCGGTTGGCCGACATCGCCGCGACGTTGCCCTGGGCCTCGTTCCAGCTCTTGAGCTCGGCCTGTTTGCGGCTGATGTAATCGGTGAGCAAGCGCACCTGGGTCAGCTTCTGTTCTTCATCGTCATGGATGAAGCGCACGCCACTGGCGTCGATGAACAGGCTGCGCTTGATCCGTCGGCCGCCTGACTGCTGCATGCCGCGCCAGTTCTTGAACGATTCGGACATCAAGCRCCAGGTCGGGATCGAGACGATGGTCTTGTCGAAGTTCTGCACCTTGACCGTATGCAGGGTGATATCCACCACGTCGCCATCGGCGCCCACTTGCGGCATTTCGATCCAGTCGCCGACCCGCAGCATGTCGTTGCTGGTCAGTTGCACGCTGGCGACGAACGACAGCAGGGTGTCCTTGTAGACCAACAGAATCACTGCCGACATGGCGCCCAGACCCGACAGCAGCAACAGCGGCGAACGGTCGATCAGGGTCGCGACGATGATGATCGCGCCGAACACGAACAGCACCATTTTCGCTAACTGCACGTAGCCTTTGATCGAGCGCGTGCGGGCATGTTCGGTGCGTGCGTAGATGTCCAGCAAGGCGTTGAGCAGGGCGCTCAGGGCCAGCACCAAAAACAGGATGGTGAAGGACAGGGCGACGTTGCCGAGGAAATTCTGAATGGTTTTGCTCAGTTCCGGCACCAGGTTCAAACCGAACTGGATCACCAGCGACGGGGTCATTTGCGCCAGTCGATGGAACACTTTGTTTTGGAACAAATCGTTGAACCACTGCATCGCCGGTTGCCGGCCGAGCAATTTGACGGCGTGCAGCACCACATAGCGCGCCACTCGTCCGAGCAGCAAGGCGATCACCAACAACACCATCAGCGCCAGGCTGGAATGCAGAAGCGGGTGCTGGTCGAGAGCGCCCCAAAGGTCTTGGGTATTGAGCCAGAGCTGTTTGAGATCCATGGGTTAAAACGATTCTTCTGTGGGACGAGAGGGGGCGATTAGAGCATTTAAGACGCATCGAGTTACGTTCAGGGACAAATCCGCTAACAAAATCGCCATTGTTTGCGTCCGATTGCATAAAGAAACTCGGCCTTCGCGCTCGAAACCGTTACCCTATGCAGCTGATTTTTTGTATTTCTTCGAGGTAGCACCCGTGTTTTCCCAATTCGCCCTGCACGAACGCCTGCTCAAAGCCGTGGCCGAGCTTAAATTTGTCGAGCCAACGCCAGTGCAAGCAGCGGCTATCCCGCTCGCGCTCCAAGGGCGTGACCTGCGGGTGACTGCGCAAACCGGTAGCGGCAAAACCGCTGCATTCGTATTGCCGATCCTCAACCGTTTGATCGGCCCGGCCAAAGTCCGCGTCAGCATCAAGACCCTGATCCTGCTGCCGACCCGCGAGCTGGCCCAGCAGACCATCAAGGAAGTTGAACGCTTCGCGCAGTTCACGTTTATCAAGTCCGGCCTGATCACCGGCGGTGAAGACTTCAAGGTCCAGGCCGCCATGCTGCGCAAGGTGCCGGACATCCTGATCGGTACTCCGGGCCGGATGATCGAGCAACTGAACGCCGGCAACCTCGACTTGAAAGAAGTTGAAGTGCTGGTGCTCGACGAAGCCGACCGCATGCTCGACATGGGCTTTGCCGAAGACGTACAGCGTCTGGTCGACGAGTGCACCAATCGTCAGCAGACCATGCTGTTCTCCGCGACCACCGGTGGTTCGGGCCTGCGCGAGATGATCGCCAAGGTCCTGAACAACCCTGAGCACTTGCAGCTCAATGCCGTCAGCCAGTTGAACGACACCACCCGTCAGCAAATCATCACCGCTGACCACAACCAGCACAAAGAACAGATCGTTAACTGGTTGCTCGCCAACGAGACCTACCAGAAGGCCATCGTCTTCACCAACACCCGGGCCATGGCCGACCGTATCTACGGCCGTCTGGTGGCGCAGGAGTACAAGGCGTTCGTCTTGCACGGCGAGAAAGACCAGAAGGATCGCAAGCTGGCGATCGACCGTCTGAAGCAGGGCGGGGTCAAGATCCTCGTCGCCACCGACGTTGCGGCTCGCGGCCTGGACGTGGAAGGCCTGGACCTGGTGATCAACTTCGACATGCCACGCAGCGGCGACGAATACGTTCACCGTATCGGTCGTACCGGGCGTGCCGGCAACGATGGCCTGGCCATCTCGCTGATCTGCCACGGCGACTGGAACCTGATGTCGAGCATCGAGCGCTACCTCAAGCAGAGCTTCGAGCGCCGCACCATCAAGGAAGTCAAAGGCACCTACGGCGGACCGAAAAAGGTCAAGGCCTCGGGCAAAGCCGTTGGCGTGAAGAAGAAAAAGGTCGACGCCAAAGGCGACAAGAAAAAGACCGGCGCCAAGGCCCCGACCAAACGCAAGATTGCCAACCGCCCGAAGACCGACGCCCTGTCGCTGGTCAGCAAGGACGGCATGGCGCCGCTCAAGCGCCGCAAGCCGCAAGCGCCGGCCGCTGAATAACGCGCTTTGGCGATCCCATAAAAAACCCGGACAGTGTCCGGGTTTTTTCATTTTTGGCTTATGGCGATCTCGAGGTCGGGCCTCGCTCCTCGGACGCACTCAGCCAGAAACTCCACAGGCTTTTGAGACCATAAAATTCGAGCCGTGAAGGTGTGTGTCAATAAAGACATATTTCGCAACAAATCAGCGCCCGACTTATTGACGTCAGAATGATGGCAACTTAACATTGCGCCATCATATTGATATCACTTGTCGTCTCGAGGGATCGAACATGTACCTGCACACCCTCGGGAAGAGGTTGTGTGCGGCTTTGCCGTGTCTATTGCTGAGTTTCACCAGCGTAAACCTTGCCCACGCCGCACCCACCCCTGGTGAAACCGACCTGATCCGCGAACGTCAGGATCGCCTGCTCGAAGAGCAGCGCCGGCGTCTCGAAGAGCTCAAGGAACTGCCCGGTAAAGCGGCCAAACCGACGGCCCCTACAGCCCCAGCCGACACCCGCTGCTTCCCGATCAAAGACATCGACCTCAAAGGCGCCGACAGCCTTTCGGCCCGTGAACGCGAGCGTTTGCTCAAGCCTTACATCGATCAATGCCTGGGCGTCACTCAGCTCAACGAGCTGCTGAAAGTCATTACCGACAGCTACCTCGAGAAAGGTCTGGTGACCAGTCGTGCCTACTTGCCGCAGCAGGATTTGTCTGCCGGTCATTTGCAGGTGCTGGTGGTCGAGGGCAAGCTCGAAGGGATCAAAGGCGCGGAGGGCAGCAAGCTGTCGGACCGTGAGTTGTCCATGGCATTCCCTGGCAAGACCGGTGAGCTGGTCAACCTGCGCGAGATCGAGCAACTGGTCGATCAGTTGAACCGTTTGCCGTCGAATCAGGCACAGATGGAATTGGCCCCCGGTAAAGCCGTGGGCGGCAGCGAAGTGCGGGTCAAGAACACCCCGCAAAAGCCCTGGCGCGCCGGTTTGTCGCGCACTAACGAAGGCCAGCGCAGCACCGGCGAGCAGCAGTGGGGCACGACCTTTGACTGGGACAATCCGCTGGGGCTGGCGGATCAGTTGATGTTGCGCGGTGGTCACGACGCGGTAAGCGATCATAACCACACCTCGAGCAACGCCATGCTCGATTACAACCTGCCGTGGGGCTGGTGGAACTTCAATTACAGCTACAACCAGAGCGATTACAGCTCGCAGATTGCCGCCAATGGCTACAACTTCAAGCAGACCGGCGACAGCACGACTCACCAGTTCAAGGCCGAGCGCGTGATCTATCGCGATGCCGTGAGCAAGACGTCCTTGAGCGCCGGCGTGTCTCACATGCGGATTAACAATTTCATCGAAGGCAGCAAGCTGGCCCTGAGCAGCAACCATCTGAGCGAAGCGCAATTCGGGATCAACCACGGGCGGCGTGTCGGCTCGGCTTTCGTCAACCTCGACCTGGGCATGCAGAAAGGTATCGGCGCCTTCGATGCCCAGAGTAACGGTCATCCAGGCCCTGGGGACGCGGATGCGCGGTACCGCAAATACACCGGCACCCTGAGCTACTTGCAGCCGTTCAAGCTCTGGGGCGAGTCGTTGAGCTTCAGCAGTTTGATGACCGGCCAGCGCAGCGAGGACGTGCTGTTCAGCCCGCAGCGCACCAGCCTGGGCGGGTTGTCGTCGATCCGTGGTTACAAGGACCAGTCGTTGTCCGGTGACAGCGGTGGTTACTGGCGCAATGACCTGCGCTGGAGTCGCCCGGTGAACTGGGCATGGCTGCGTCCGGTGTTCGCTGAATACGGCACCAGCCTGGGCTACGACCAAGGCGTGATCAGTCATGGCCGCTACAACGGCGAGCAACATGGGCGGATGTCGAGTGACTCGATCGAGTTGTTTGCCAAGGGGCAGCATGTGTCCGCCAGCGTGACCTTCGCCCACTCCCTGGAGCGGCCGGATGCGTTGACCGAGCGCGAAGCTCCGATCTATTTCCGCGTGGATTTCTCCCTCTAACTTTCGTTTAGTCGAGACCTGAATATGGACGTTCGCCAACTGGCCTTTCTGGCCGGACAGCCTTCTGCTGCCGTGAATCCCCGTGAACGTTTCATGGGCATGCCGAAACGCGGCCTGGCGTTCCTGCTGGCCAACGTGATGTTCTGGCAACCGATGTGGGCGCAGGCGGACGGCATCGTGGTCAGCGCGCCGGGCACCAGCCTGGATCGCGCCGGCAATGGTGTGCCGATCGTCAACATCGCCACACCCAACGCGACGGGGCTCTCGCACAACCAGTTCCACGACTACAACGTCACCCTGCAGGGCTTGATCCTCAACAACGCTTCCACCCAGACCCAGCAAACCCAGATGGGCGGGATCATCGTCGGCAACCCGAACCTGAAAGGCAGCGGTCCGGCGCAAACCATCCTCAACGAAGTCAACGGCGGCAGCCCGAGCCAGTTGAATGGTTACACCGAAGTGGCGGGGCAGTCGGCGCGGGTGATCGTCGCCAACCCCTACGGCATCAGTTGCAACGGCTGCGGGTTTATCAACACCCCACGGGTGACTTTGACCACCGGCAAACCGGTGCTCGACAACGGTCGACTGGACCGCTTTCAGGTTGATCAGGGCAGCGTCTCCATCGACGGCACCGGGATCAACGCGAGCAACGTCGACCGTTTCGAAATCATCACCCGCAGCGCCAAGATCAACGCGCAGATCCAGGCAAATAACCTGACCATCGTTGCCGGTCGCAACGACGTCAACGCCGACACCCTCAACGCCACCGCCCGTGCAAACGACGGCAGTGCCAAGCCGGAACTGGCGATCGACTCCTCGGCGCTCGGTGGCATGTACGCCGGCGCGATCAAGCTGGTCGGCACCGAAGCCGGCGTCGGGGTGAAACTCGACGGCAAACTGATMGCCAGCGGTGGCGATATCCAGCTCGATGCCAACGGCCAACTGAGCCTGGCCGACACCTCGGCGGTCAATGGCGCAGTGAATATCAAAGCCGCCAGCCTCAATGCCCAAGGACCGATTTACGCCGGCAGCTCCCTCACGGTGCAAACCCAGGGCGACCTGAGCAACCAGCAAACCCTCGCCGCTCGCGACAGCATCAACCTGAGTGCCGGCGGCCAGTTGACCAACAACGGCATCATCGAAGCCGGGGTCAACGCCGACACCAGCCGCAATGCCAGCGGTGACGTGAACCTCAGCGCTCAGAACTTCAACAACAGCGGCAAAAGTGTCGTCGCCAGCCGCAACCTGACGGTCAACACCGCGCAAACCCTGACCAACCAAGGCGGCACTTTAAGTGCGAAACAAGGCGCGAGCATCAACGCCGGGACGCTGGATAATCAGAACAAGGGGCGGGTGCTGAGCACCGGCAGCCTGAACCTCAACGCCAACCAGTTGCTCAATGCCCAAGGCGGACTGGTGACCAGCAACGGCGAACTGCTCGCCAATGTGGGTGCACTGAGTAACAGCGCCGCTGAAATCTCCAGCCTTGCCGGGGTCAGCTTGAATGTCGGGTCCCTGGATAACGTCGCAGGACTGGTGTYGGCCGGCAGCACCCTGAATATCAACGCCAGCGGTGCCTTCAACAATCAGCGCGGTCGCCTGGCTGCCCAGCAGCGCCTGCAAGTGACGGCGGCGTCCCTGGATAACAGCCAGCAAGGCTCGATCATCAGCCAGGGCACTTTGGGCCTGACGGTTTTCGGTGCACTGGACAACCATCAAGCGGGCACGATCCAGAGCACCGGCAGCGCGGTGATCAACAGCGGCAGTCTGGATAACCATCAAGCCGGCGTGCTCACCGGCAGTAACGCTTTGAACCTGACCACTGGCCAGGTGGACAACAGCGAAGGCGGACGCATCGCCAGCGCCATGGCCCTGACCGCCAGTGTCAGCGGCCTGGACCAGCACAATCAGGGCCAATTGAGCGGCGCCACAGGCCTGACCCTGGACCTGAACAACGGTCTGCTCAACAACCAGAACGCCCTGATCACCACACCCGGCGCGCTGCTGCTGAAGAACCTGAATGCGGTGGTTAACCAGAGCGGTGAAATCTCCAGCAAACAAGGCTTCACGCTGGCGGCTGCCAGCCTGGACAACACGAGCGGCAAAGTCCTCAGCGAGCAAGCGCTGGTCCTGCGGATCGCCCGAGCCCTGGACAACACCGGAGCGCTGATTTCCGCCTCGGCCATCGATTTGCAGGCCGACAGCCTGAACAACCAGCTTGGCACGATGAACGCTGGCACAGGATTGAACCTGTTGCTCGCCGGCAGCCTGAACAACCAGGGTGGCAAACTGAGCGCCCGGGACATCACCCTGCAGGTGGCTGACCTGGATAACCGTCAGGGCCATCTGACCAGCGATAACAGTCTGACGCTGGGCAGTCAGGGCGCGATCAACAACGCCACGGGGTCGATGACCGCTGGCCAATTGCTGACGGTGCAAGGCGCCAGCCTCGACAACACCCAAGGCACACTGACGGGGAGTGCGGGGCTGACGGCGAAGATTGCCGGACAGCTGCTGAACCAGGCCGGGTTGCTGTCTTCGAACGGTCTGCTGACCTTGGGCAGTGCCAGTCTCGACAACCAGCTCAAGGGGCGGATCGTCAGCAAGGCCGATCTCAACCTGAGCACGGTCGGGTTGCTGGATAACYGTACCGGTAGCCTCAGCGCCGGTGGCGCGCTGACGCTCAATGCCAACCGGATGGACAACCGTCAGGCGGGTTCGCTGAGCGCTGCCCAAGGCCTGAACCTGACCATCKACAGCCTCGACAATCAGGGCGGCAACGTCTCCAGCCAACGCTACTTGAACCTGACGGGCACGACGCTGGACAACAGCCATGGCGGCCAACTGCTTGCCAATGGCGACATCGATCTGACCCTCGCCCAGCTCAATAACCAGCTTGGCGGTCAGCTGTCCGGTCAGGCCGRTTTACACCTCAAGGCTGCGCAACTGAACAACGGTGACGGAGGTAATCTCTACGCCAAAGGCAAGCTGGACCTGACACTGAGCGAGCAGTTGCTTAACACCCGCGGCACGCTCAAGGGCGATGGCGCGATCCTGCTCAGCGTCGGTAGCCTGAACAACGACAGCGGCAACCTTTCCAGCGTCAAGGACCTGAAGCTCACCAGTCTCGGCACCGTCAGCAACCTCGGCGGCACGCTGATCAGCGGCGATACGCTCGACCTGACTAGCGGCCAGCTCAACAACGGTGCCCAAGGCAGCATTTCCAGCAGCAAAGCCCTGACCGCAAGCGTCAGCGGCCTTGATCAGCAAAACGGCAAACTGTTCAGCAGCACCGACCTGAGTCTCGATCTGAATAACGGCCAGCTCAATAACCAGGGCGGTCTGATCAATGCCCCAGGCCAGTTATTGCTGAAAAACCTCAAGGGCGTAGCGAACCAGGGAGGCGAGATATCCAGCGATCAGGGATTCACGTTGGCGGCGCAAACGCTCGACAACACCGATGGCACGATTGGCAGTCATCAGGCGCTGATCCTGCGTGTCGACCAGACCTTGAACAACCTC
The DNA here is from genome assembly GCF_056396605.1 of Pseudomonas sp. 05T35. Lineage (NCBI taxonomy): Bacteria > Pseudomonadati > Pseudomonadota > Gammaproteobacteria > Pseudomonadales > Pseudomonadaceae > Pseudomonas > Pseudomonas sp. 05T35. Next base: position 12,714 of record NZ_JBFTLU010000010.1, on the reverse strand, counting down.
CGGGGGCTGGTGTCGGCCAATGGGCTGGATGTCCGAGCCGCTAGCGTCGACAACAGCGCTGGCAAGATCGGCAGCGATTCGGACCTGACCGTGAATGTCGAGGGCGGAGTCACCAACCTCAATGGCTCGGTATCCAGTGCCGGGATCTCGACCTTCAAGGCCGCGAGTCTGGACAATACCAAAGGCCAACTGACGGGTGACCTTGGGCTGAGCATCGACCTGAGCGGCGCCCTGAATAATCAGGGCGGCAAGCTCGGTTCCGGCAAGGCACTGAGCCTGACTGTCGACAGCCTCGACAACCGTGCGGCGGGAATGCTGCTGGCCGTCGATGGCAGCCTGACGGGGAAAATTGCAGGAGCGTTCGATAATCGGGAGCTGGGAAAACTAAGAGCCACCGGCAGCATCGACCTGACCACCGGCAGCCTGGATAACCGTGGCGGCAGCCTGGCCGGCAAGGACCGGCTGACCTTGCGCAGCAATTCGGCAGATAACCGCGGTGGGCTGATCGAAGCTGACAAGGACCTGAGTCTGCTCGTCGGGCAACTGGATAACCGCGACAAAGGCGTGCTGACCGGCAAGGCCGCGATCAGCTACGAAGGCTCGCAGTTGGACAACAGCGGTGGCCTGCTCAGTGCAGTCGGTCCCGTGACGCTCAAGGCCCGGGACATCACCAACACCAAAGGCCGGATAGCCAGTCAGACTGACCTGACCGCTACCCTCGACACCTTGAACCAGCAGGGTGGTGAGTTGGTCGCCCAGGGCAGTTTGTTGCTGACCGGCAAGACCCTCGACAACCGCAACGGCGGTCTGGTGGGCAGCACCAACGCGCTGACCGTCAATGTCGATCAGATCGACAACCGCGCCGGAGAAATCTCCAGCACCGACAGCAGCGTGAACCTCACCGGTCAGCGTCTGGACAACAGCGACGGCGGCAAACTGCTGTCCGCGACCGACCTGCAGTTGACGGTGGCGCAACTGATCAACCAGAACACGGGCAAGCTGTTCGCCAAGGGCAGCGCTCGCCTGGCCGGCACCACGCTCGACAACAGTAGCGGTAGTTTCTCCGGCCTCAAGGGCCTGGATATTCGTCTTGATGGGGCGCTGCTCAATAACGCCGGGTTGCTCAGCGGCGAAGGCGGATTCACCCTCAACGCCGCCACGCTGGATAACACCGCAGGCAAGCTCAGCAGCGCTGGCGCTCTATCGGTCACCAGCCTGGGGGCGTTGCTCAACCAGGGTGGTTCGATCATCACCGATCAGGGTTTGACCCTGGCCAGCTCCAGCCTCGATAACAGCCAGCAAGGCCTGATCAACGGCAAGGGCGCCACCCGTGTCACCACCGGTATTTTGAACAACAGCCAGGGCGGCCATCTCACCGGCGACGACACGCTGGACCTGACCGCAACCCAGGTCAGCAACGGCGGCACCGGCCGCATTGCCAGCGAAAAAAACCTGACGGCAAGCGTCACCGGCCTGGATCAACAAGGCGGCGAACTCTTCAGCAAAACCCGTCTGGACCTGGACCTGAACAACGGCCAACTGAACAACCAAAACGGCCTGATCAATGGGCCCGTGCTGGTGCTCAAGAACCTCAAGGACATCGCCAACCAGAACGGCGAAATCTCCAGCGCCCAAGCCTTCACCGTCGCCGCGCAAAATCTCGACAACAGCGCTGGCAAGCTCCTGAGCAACCAGGGCCTGACCCTGCGTATCGCGCAGACCCTGAACAACCTTAACGGGCTGATTTCGGCTGCGTCCCTCAACAGCCGAAGTGCCAGCCTGGACAACAGCCATGGCCTGATCAGCAGCGCTGGCGACATTGATCTGGGCGTGACCGGGTCCTTCACCAATCAGAGCGGCACCCTGATCGGCGATGGGGCGGTGCTGTTGGCGGCCAACAGCTTCGACAACAGCAACGGCTCGGTCGCCGGCAAGGCCGATGTGTCGGCAACCGTCACTACCCTCAATAACCAGAACGGACAACTGATCGCCAGTGGTGCCCTGAGCCTGACCAGCAGCACGCTCGACAACCGCCAGAATGGCCTGGTAGGCGCTACAAAAGCGCTGAAACTCAATGTCGGTGATATCGACAACCGTGGCGGCGAACTCTCCAGCAGCGCCGACATCAGCCTGACCGGCAATCGTCTGGACAACAGCGACAGCGGTCAGATCATCGCGGCCATGGGCTTGACCATGACCCTCGGCCAGGTGCTCAACCGTAATCAGGGCCTGATCAACGGCAAGGCCGGGTTAACCCTGGATGGCCAGACCCTGGACAACAGCGCTGGCCACCTGCTCAGCGGGCAAGATGCCCGGCTGGGCCTGAGCGGCGACCTGACGAACAATCAGGGCCAGATCAGCAGCGAAGGCCAACTCACCGTCAACAGCGCCAACCTGAGCAACACCGGTGGCAGCTTGTCGAGTGCCGGCGCGTTGAAGGTCAATGTCAGCGGTGCGCTCGGCAACCAGGGCGGGCAACTGGTCAGTGACCGCAGCGTCGACCTGACCAGCGTCAGCCTCGACAACCGTCAACAAGGCGTGATCAGCGGCAAGGGCCCGGTGGGCGTGACCACCGGCGCCTTCGACAACAGCCAGAACGGTCGCCTGAACAGTGGCGACAGCCTGAGCCTCACGGCCGGTCAGGTCACCAACCAGAACGGTGGCAGCATCGGCAGCGCCAAGGCACTGACGGCCAGCGTCACCGGCCTCGACCAGATGGGCGGCAAACTTTTCAGCAACACCAGTCTCGTCCTGGACCTGCATCAAGGTCAGCTGAATAACCAGAACGGCCTGATCAATGCCCCGTCGCTAGTGCTCAATAACCTCAAGGGCGTTAACAACCAGGGCGGCGAAATCTCCAGCGCCCAGGCCTTTGGCCTCGCCGCCGACAGCCTCGACAACAGCAACGGCAAACTCCTCAGCAACCAGGCCGTGACCCTGCGGATCAATCAGGCCTTGACCAACCTCAAGGGCCAGATTGCCGCAGCGGCCCTCGACGTCCGCGCCGCCAGCCTGGATAACACTGACGGCACCCTGAACAGTCGCAGCGACCTGACCCTGAATGTCGCGGGTCTGCTGAGCAACCAGAACAAAGGCCTGATCAACGCGGCACAAAACCTGACGCTGACCAGCGCCGACCTGAACAACCAGGGTGGCATCCTGCTCGGTGGCAGTGCCGTGACCCTGAATGCGATGGCGCTGAACAACAGCGCCAACGGCCTGATCAACAGCCAGGGCGGCTTGACCCTGACCGCCAACAGCCTGGACTCCAGCAATGGCGGTGAGGTCTCGGCGAAAGGTGACATATCACTGACCCTGGGAGCCCTGACCCAAAACGGCGGGCGTTTGCTGAGCGATGCCGGGATCACGCTTGACCTGAGCGGTAGCGACCTGAACAACCAGAGCGGCTTGATCACCGCCAAAGGCCCGCTGACCATCAGCCGCCTGCGCGACCTGAACAACCAGAGTGGCGAAGTCTCCAGCAGCCAAAGCTTCACCCTCGCTGGGCGCACCTTCGATAACAGCGGCGGCAAACTGATCAGCAACAACCTGCTCAGCCTCAACGCTGGCAATCTGCTCAACCAGAATGGCCTGATCTCCGGTTGGCAGGGCCTCGACGTCAACAGCGCCAGCCTCGACAACCGCAACAACGGCACGCTCTCCAGCCGCAGCGGCAACCTCGGCGTGACCTTGAGCGGCGCCTTGCTCAACGGCGGTGCCGGCGCGCTTGTCAGCCAGAAGGCGCTCACCGTCAACGCGGCGAGCCTCGACAACAGCGGCGGCATTCTGTCCAGCGGCGCCGGCCAGACCCTGACCGTCAGCGGCCTGCTGAACAACGGCCAGAACGGCCTGATCGACAGCGGCGCGGCGCTCACCGTGCAAGCCATGACCCTCGGCAACACAGCGGGCGTGATCAACGCGCAACAGAACCTGAGCTTCACTGGCAGCACGCTGGACAACAGCGCCGGCAGCCTGGTCAGTAACGGTGCGCTCACCCTCGACCTGCTTGGCGCATTGACCAACACCAACGGCAAACTCGCCAGCGCCGGTCCGCTGGTGATCCAGCGCAGCAGCCAGATCAACAACCAGGGCGGTCAACTGGCCAGCCAAGGCCTGATGACCCTGCTCACCGGCAGCCTCGACAACCGCAATCGCGGCACCATCGCGAGCAACAACAACCTCGTCATCAACACCTCCGGCGCCGTCCAGAACAACGGCGACGGACTGATCTACAGCCAGAACGGCAACCTGCAACTCACCGCCGCGAGCCTGGCCAACGCCAAAGGCACCGTGCAAAGCCTGGGCGCGATGAACCTGGCCGTGGCCGGCGATATCGACAATCAGAGCGGTCGGCTCCTGGCCCAGAACGGTGACCTTAGCGTCAGCGCCAACAATCTGGACAACCGCGGCGGCACCCTCGCCAGCGTCAAGGGCGCACTCGAAGCGCGCATCGTCGGCGTGTTGAAAAATGGTTACGACCTGACCAACAACCGTCAGGGCGGCATCGTTCAGGCACAGCGGCTGAACCTCAGCGCATTGGGCGGCATCGATAACTACGGCGGCCGCATCTCGGCGCAAAGCGGCGATGCAATCATCGCCACCCGCGACTTCGACAACCGCAATGGCGGCCTCTACGCCAAAGGCCGGGTCAGCGTCACCGGCAACAACTTCGACAACAGTGGCGACAACGACGGCCAGATCGCCGGCAACGGAATCGACCTGAACCTCAGCGGCGCCCTGAACAACCGCCTGGGCATCATCGAGAGCGACAGCACCCTGAGCGTGCGCGCCGCCAGCCTCGACAACCAGACCGGCCAGTTGCGTGCCTTGGGCACCAGCGGCAAGACCGACTTCCAGATCGGCGGTTTGTTTGATAACCGCAACGGCACACTGGAAACCGCCAACAGTGACCTGACGCTCAACGCCGCAGGCTTCCTGAACCAGGGCGGTAGCTTGTTGCACGTGGGCACCGGCACGTTCGATATCTCCACGGCCAACGTGACGGGGGCCGGAGGTTCCATCGTGACCCGTGGTGGGCTGACTCTCAACGCCGACTCGTTGACCAACAGCAGCGTGATCCAGGCTGGGCGCCTGACCGTCAACGTCAACAACCTGTACCAGACCGGCAGTGGGCAATTGCTGGCTTCCACCAGTCTGGTGGGTAACGGGGGGAACTGGAACAACGATGGTTTGATTGCCAGTGATGGCAGCATGAGTTTGGCGCTGGGCGGCAACTATAGCGGCAATGGCAGGATCAGCAGCCTGGGCAATCTCGGGCTGACAGTCGCCTCGATGACTCTGGGCGGTGCGGGCAGCATTGCCAGTGGTGGAGACGCCACGATCAATGTCGGCGGCCAACTCAACAACTATGGGCGGATGACGTCTGCCACCGGGATGACGGTCAATGCCGGGTCAATCAACAACTACGGGACCTTGGGCAGCAGTGGCAATTTGCGTCTGAGTACGTCCAGCTTGCTGAATCAAAATGGTTTGATCTTCAGCGGTGGTGACATGGCATTGCGGGTGAATGACTTCACTAACCGTTATGCGGACGTGTACAGCCTCGGCAATATCAGCATCGCCAGGGATGACGGTAATGGTTTGAGTTCTTCGATTAACAACATTTCTGCAACGCTTGAAAGTGCCGGTGATTTGAGTCTGACGGCGGATCATATCGAGAATCGCAAGGATGTATTCCAGACGACTGGGGGGTTGGTTTCGGGGTATATCGGGGTGCAGTGCTACTCCTGCTCTGCATTCGATTTCTCCCAAGTCGATACTCATCTGGTCTGGGTGGAAAACTATCACTCTCAGATCGTTCAGGACTCGGTATCAGCGAGCATGACGGCAGGACGAAACTTTCTGGCCAGCGGCCGGGAGTTTCTCAATCAAGCCTCGACGATTAGCGCTGGCAACAACCTGACCATGAACCAGCAGACGTTTACCAACCAGGGCGCGTCTGTAGGTGATTACAGTGTGCGGCGTTCGTTTGATCCCGGCTCGGATGCTATGCAGAGTTTGGGTTATTGGCACTCATTGATGGACTACAACGCCGCGAATGACCCTTCCTATGACTCTGGAATTTTGGGTCATGCAGAGTCAGGTGGTGGTGGGCCATTTACTCACCCTAATTTACATCTCTGGACCAGCGACAATGTCGAATCCCTGGTCCGTGTACTGGAAAAAAGTGGAGGTCGCGGGGATAACCCGTGGATCCGCTTTGGTCCGATAAATGTTAGTTATGGTGGCGGCTATGAGATTTTTACCTCGCCTCACTACAGTAGCGATGCCGTACGAGCACAGGCGCCGGTCGCGGTTCAGAACGCCACCTTCTTCGACAACACGCTTATTCAGAGCAGTCCGTCCAGCTCTGCCAGCGCCATCGTGCAGGCAGGTGGTACGGTCAACATCACCGCTTCGCAGAATCTCACCAACAGCGTGGTTCGCTCAGGCATAGCGCTTGGTGGCGGAGCATCGCGCGTCGGCTCGACGCAACTCGGCGGCCAGTCCGCACCCACCGTAGTTACCTTCAATGCTCAGTTGCCGCCAAACCTTGCCCAGCAGCAAGTCAACCCGCTGACATTACCCGGCTTTACCCTGCCTACCGGCCAGAATGGCTTGTTCCGTCTGAGTGGTCAGGGCACTAACGCGGCGGCAGTTACTACGACTGACGGCGGTCCGCAAAGCTGGACCATGGGCAGCGCCTCGGTCAGCACCGCTCAGCGTCAACAAAACCTGCCGGATGTTCAGGCGCGTAGCGTCCAGATCGGTGATATCGCCCAAGTCGCCTCCAGCGACCGGCAACTGACCCGGATCACCCGTCAGGTCACCGACAGCAACATGGGTGCCAGCACGATCAATGTCAGTGCTCCCGCCGACAATGGCGGCACCCTGCTGTTACCCGGCCATGACAGTAATGGTGGAGCGATCACCCAGGTAGGTGTCGTGCATGTCGATGGCGCCAGCCATAGCGCGCTCGCTACCGGTCCGGACCTGAGCGTGCCAACACTGCCGCTCAACCCACGTGACCCATTGGCCACCGTGACCTCTCCTGTGGTCGGGCCTCTTGTGCCGCCCGTGAATACTCAACCCGGTGCCCCGACTACCGTCCCCGGTGCGGTCACCGCACCGACCGCCAGCACTCCGCTGATCGCTACCCCTGCGGCCAGTCAGACCGTGGCCCGGGTCCAGGGTCTGCCGGACACCTCGTTCAAGTCTAATCCGCAGAAATACCTGATCGAAACCAACCCGGTGCTCACCGACCTCAAGCAGTTCATGAGTTCGGACTACCTGCTGGCGAACCTCGGCTACGACCCGGATAAAAGCGCCAAGCGTCTGGGCGATGGCCTCTACGAGCAGAAGCTGATTCAACAAGCGGTGGTCGCGCGAACCGGCCAACGCTTCATCGACGGCCAGACCTCGGACGCCGCGCTGTTCAAGTACCTGATGAACAACGCAGTCACCAGTAAAAACCAACTTAACCTGTCACTGGGTGTAAGCCTGACTTCCGAACAGGTCGCGGCCCTGACCCACGACATCGTCTGGATGGAAAACGCCACGGTCAATGGCGAGCAAGTGTTGGTGCCGGTGTTGTACCTGGCCAACGCCAACAACCGCCTGGCGGCCAACGGCGCACTGATCCAGGGTAACGATGTCAATCTGATCGCTGGCAAGGACCTGAACAACGCCGGCACCTTGCGCGCCAGCAATAACTTGTCGGCTGTCGCCGGCAATGACCTGGTCAACAGCGGTCTGGTGGAGGCCGGTAATCGTCTTGACCTGTTGGCGGGTAACAACATCGTCAACAAGGCTGGCGGCATCATCGCCGGGCGTGACGTCAACCTGACCGCGCTCAAGGGTGACGTGGTCAACGAACGAACAATCACCACGGCCAAAGCCAGCAATGGCTACATGAGTACCAGCAACGACTACGCCAACAGCGCTGCTCGTATCGAGGCCGCCAACGATCTCACGCTCCAGGCTGGCCGCGATGTCATCAACACTGGTGGCGTATTGCAAAGCGGTCGCGACACCCAGATCAACGCGGGGCGTGACGTGAATCTGGTGTCCGCCCAGACCGACAGCAAGCTCGCTGGCGGCAGCAGTTTTCTCGACGAGAAAATCACCCAGCTGACCGGTTCCCTCAGCGCRGGACGCGACGTTTCCGTCAGCGCCGGTCGTGATATCTCTGCCATTGCCAGTCAGATCGATGCCAAGCGTGACATTGCAATGTCGGCCACGGAAAACCTGACCCTGGCCTCGGCGGCAGACGAAAGTCACTTTTACTCCAAGGACCGCCACGTCACCGAGCAGCGGGATCATGTCGGCCAGATTGCAACCACTCTCACCGCTGGCGGCAATGTTGCGCTGAGCGCGGGTAAGGACCTGACGCTCATTTCCAGCCGCATCAACGCTGGCGACGAAGCGTATCTGGTGGCGGGCGACAAGCTTGAACTGCTGGCGGCACAGGACAGCGATTACTCGCTGTACGACAAAAAAGATAAGGGTAGTTGGGGGAGTACAAATACCCGGAAGGACGAAATAACCAAAGTCACCAATGTCGGTAGTCAGATTACAACCGGTGGCGACCTGGCCTTGGTGAGCGGTGGCGATCAACGCTACCAAGTGGCGAAGCTCGAAAGCGGCAATAACCTGACCCTGCAAAGTGGTGGCGCCATCACCTTCGAGGGTGTGAAGGACCTGGACAAGGAGAGCCACGAAAAGAACGACAGCGATCTGGCCTGGACCTCCATGTCAGGTAAAGGCCACACGGATGAAACCCTGCGTCAGAGCCAACTGACCGCCCAGGGCAATCTAGTGATCAAAGCCGTCGACGGCCTGCATATCGACGTCAAGCAGATCGACCAGAAGACCGTTAGCCAGACCATTGACGCAATGGTCAAGGCCGACCCGCAACTGGCTTGGCTCAAGGACGCCGAGAAGCGTGGGGATGTGGATTGGCGGCAGGTTAAGGAGATGCACGAGTCCTTCAAGTACAGCCATTCCGGGCTGGGCCAAGGGGCGATGCTGGCGATCATTATTATTGTCACAGTGTTGACGGCGGGTGCTGCGAGTGCGGCGGTGGGGACTGCGGCGAGTGCGACGGCGGGCTCTGGAACTGCGATGGCCGCTGCAACTACGTCTGAGGCTATTGCGGCGGGGGCGGAGTTTACGGCGGCAGGTTGGGGCAATGTGATGGCTTCGGCTGCGCTGACCTCGATGGCCAGTACCGGTGCCGTCRGTTTGATCAACAACAAGGGGAACCTGGGCGCAACTCTGAAGGGCATGACCTCATCGTCCAGCCTGAAAGGATATGCGCTGGCGGGAATCACGGCCGGGATAGGCTACACGATGCCTTACAACCCTGCGGTGTTCAGTGTGAACACCCTTGAAAAGGCCGCTGTTACGTCAGTTGCCGACGCAGCGGCGAAAACTGTCATTGAAGGCGGGAGCCTGAAAGACAATTTGGGCAATGCATTGCTCAGCGCCGCTGAAAGCACGCTGCAAGCTATCGCATTCAATGCTGTGGGTAACCTTACGGAAGGAAAGTCTGCGGATGGTAGTCCGGAGAAAATTGCGCTTCATGCTTTAGTGGGTGGGCTGCTCAGCGAAGCTGAAGGCGGAAAATTTGAAACAGGAGCTTTGGCGGCGGGCGCCAACGAGGCATTACTGCCTTATTTGGTTAAGGCTGCGGGTCAGAATCCGAAACTGTTAGTAGCGTTCTCGCAGATCGTTGGGGTGGTAGCCGCTGGAGCCGTGAACGGTAATCTTCAGCAAGGCTCTGACATTGCAGGAAGCGCAACCACTTTCAATTTTCTCAATCATCACCAAGTGGATAACCTTGTAAAGGCTTTGGCCGTTTGTGATGGAAAGACTGGTGCCGCTGCCGCAGGATGCAGGGCTGACGTTGCGGTTCAATACCAAACCATTAGCAACGCGAAAACGGGGATTGCCGTATTAGGCTGTTCATTCGAAGAGTGCAGCCCTCAGTACGATGCTGTTAAAGGGGGCAGCGATGCACTGGATCAAGCCGTTCAAAGTAACCCGCAGGGACTGAGTAAAGAAAGTCTCGAAATCTTGCAGGGGTTTCAGGATTCCAATCAAAGCGATTATGATTTGGCGCAGCATAAGGCGGTGCTAGGAAACAATCAGCAGGTCACGGGAGCAGTATTAAGTGGTGGTTTTGGAGGCGCGACAGCTGCTTCTAAAGGTGTTGCTGCAGTAGAAGGAGCAGAGGGCTCAGCGGTAACGGGAGCTGCAAACGGTGCAAAAGAAATACCTAAGGAATTAGGTAAAGTGTCTTTTGATGCAGCTAATGGTGTGGGAACCATCTACTCTCCAAGAGTCACCATGAGCGGAAGTGAAATAACATTCGATGAGTTTGCGATAGGGACTTCGAAAGGATTCATTGGCGTTGGTGCTGATGGGGCCGCTGAGTTAGCAGGGCCACTGAAGAAAATGCTTGCTTATGCTCAGTCCCAGGGTGCAGAAAAAATCACTCTGACAGGTCGCTATGCATCCCCAGAAGGTTCTATGCTTGGGACCGGTAGTTTTGATAATGTAAATCAGAGTTTTTCCTTTAGCTTTCCAGCGACTAAGGATGGCTTGAGGGGGTTTTTAAAAGGGGTTGGACAATGAAGATTCGTCGAACACTTGAAAAAAGGATGAAAGATGTTGAAGCCTCAGGTCGAGGGCGCTTTCATGAGGAAGCTGAAGAGGGTGAAATTTTATTTTCTACTGGTATAGAGGGTGGAAGGTTAGATGTATATGTTGACGGCTTCTCCTTTAGGAATAATGAAGTTGTGAATAAGGTGTTGTTTGCTGATATTTCTAGTATTGAAAGTCACCTGAGTGTAGAGCTGTTTTCGAATGCGAGTCGCTCGGGGGATGTTGATTTTTACGTTCCATTAGATGTGAAATGTGGCTTGTCTCATTTTGCGCTATTTTTACCATTCTTGACTTACTCTAATGTTATGAATATTTTGGTTGGACTTAGAGAGGATTGGGTGAGGCAGATATCTCCTGAAGGATAGTTGGTGCAAAAGGAGGATTGGGGAGAATTGATCCACCCATTCCAAAGCAGAATAGGGGACAGACCCTGGCTCCATGGAAGGAGGTTGCTCATGCCCAGGATGGGACGCATTGTTTTGCCGAACTACCCGCATCACGTTGTCCAACGCGGTCATAACCGTCAGGTGGTGTTTGCTGCTGCCGAGGACTATCAGCGTTATCTTGCCGACCTTCGGGAGCTTAAGGAGGCATTTGGGGTAAGGGTGTATGCCTACTGCCTGATGACCAATCATGTCCATTTGCTGTTGGCGCCAAGCGAATCGGTGGCAGGCCTCGGGCAGCTAATGAAGGCGCTGGCGGCGCGTGCCACTCGGTACCGTAACCGGTTGGAAGGCCGTACCGGTACGCTGTGGGAGAGTCGGCGAAAAGGGGACCGGCGAAAAGGGGACAGATTTATTTATTGATGAATGATCTTGGTCGTCGAACATAAATCTGTCCCCTTTTTGTTTTTATAATGAGACTGCTCGTGATAAAAAATAGAAATCCCATTTTGCTGTTAATAAAGTTCACCGGCCTGCTTTTTGTGGTGCTCTCGATATGGGGCATTATTTCGTTATTAGTAGTGCTTCCAATTGCTGCTGGTCTGGATGCTGATTTCAATGAGGTTTTCAAAATGCTAGGCGTGCCGTTCACATTGGTCATGACATTCTTATGGTTTTACCGAAATTACACTCTGGTGAAAGAAATGATGGGCCGTTGAGGGAAAGAGGAAAAGGGGACTGCTCCTGAGGGATCCCCACAAATCTACTCCAACATCTGCGCCTGTTGATGTACTTCCTCTCAAATAAATCGTACCCCGCGACGAGGTTCATAGTTTTCGCGGGGTACGGCGTTGAGCACCATCGTTTTGCAAGATTTTGCACGCAAAGCCTGAGGCTCAGTTGCTCCTTCCTCGAAAGCATCAAAAGGGGGCAGATTTATTTATTGATAAACGATTTTGGTTGTCGAAAATAAATCTGTCCCCTTTTTTTAAAGCAGTGGATTAGAGAGCGTACGCACATTGAGCAGGTGGATTAAGTAATGGGTAATTTCATACATGTTGTTTTGTCGTGCTTACCTTTGAGTATTGAAAGTATTTTTTGGGATGGTGATAGCCTGTTGTTGTCTTCAGGGGGGTGGTACTTCAGAACTGAAAGCGCATGGCGTGTATCTAGAGAGGGGGAAATGCAGTTTGCTTGTTGGGATGAGGATGCCGGTGATTTGATTAACGGGCTGGCAGGGTTGTCTGTGGTAGGAGTCGATTGGGTTATAGGTGGTCAACCGATCGACCCATCTATGAAGTTGTCAGATGGTCGTAAACTCGATGTGTTCTGCTCAACGTCTATTGAGCCGTGGGTTATGAGTCTTCCGGATGGCAGTATTTATGTAGGTAATTCGTAGGTGTCAAAGGTATTGAAAATACTCCAGGGAAGCACGTACTAAGCGAAAAGGGGGCAGTCGTCGAAAGCAAGGAAAAGGGGACAGATTTATTTTTCGCTGATTTGCTAGGCTGAAMGCTCCATGGAAGGAGGTTGCTCATGCCCAGGATGGGACGCATTGTTTTGCCGAACTACCCGCATCACGTTGTCCAACGCGGTCATAACCGTCAGGTGGTGTTTGCTGCTGCCGAGGACTATCAGCGTTATCTTGCCGACCTTCGGGAGC
>NZ_JBFTLU010000009.1:0-23280 GCF_056396605.1 Pseudomonas sp. 05T35 | reverse complement strand
GTGCAGCACGTCATTGGCGGTGGAACCCAGCAGCAGTGCAAGGCCGTGGCGRCCATGACTGCCCACGACGATCAGGTCGCACTCCTGTTCTTTGGCCATATGATGGATTTCCTGGCGCGGCTGACCATAGGTCAGGTGGCTGTATTCTTTGGAAAGTTCAGGATACTTGTTGATCAGACGATCGAGGCGCTCCTTGGCCTGGTCGAATTGCTGTTGCTGCAATTGCGACAGGTCCATCGGCACGTCACCACCAAAGGCCATGGCCATCGGTTCGACAATATGAACCAGGGACAATTTGGCACCGTTGCTGACCGATAACTCGCGAGCACGGTGAATCACAGGATCGCACTCTTCGGTTAGATCTACGGCGACCAGAATATGGTGGTAGGGCATGAGGTGCTCCTCCTGAGGATTGCGATAACGGTAAGTATGGCTGGTTTCAAGCGGATTGGTTCTGACTGGGGTCAATCCGCCCATCAAGAATCGGGAGTACAGATATGACGGTCTGGATAGTGGTGTCAATCCTTGCGGTGGTGCTGAGCCCGCTGGCATGGCTGCGGCCTTCGCGTAAACAGGGGGGGCAGATGGCCTTGCGCATGGAGGCGCGACGTATTGGCCTGGCCATGCAACTGGCGCCACAGGAGTGGCCGCATTGGCTGGAGCCTGCGCCGCCCAGCCCGTGTGCGCAATATCATCGTCCGCGGCGGGGGAATAAACCGGCGTGCTGGATTTATTGGCAAAGTGCGCCGGGCATGTGGGTCAATCAATGGCGGGAGGTTTGTCAGGATGAGTCATTGCTGACTCATTTCCGGAAGTTGCCGGCCAACGTCTACAAGGTTGAGGCCGACAAGCAAATGATCACCTTGTATTGGGGGGAGCGGGGCGAGGCCGAGGTGTTGCAACAGATTGATGCCGTCCTCAAGGCGCTGGCTTGAACGGCAGGCAATAAAAAGCCCGACATCGTCATCGGGCTGGAGTGGCCAGGCAGGCCGGTAATTCGCTGAATCGTCGCGCTATCTCAAGCGCGGCGCCGATCTTGCGCTTGGCGTTCGCCATAAGCGCTTCTGTTTTTCATTTATCGTCCCCGGCCAGCGTAGCTTGTATTTCGAGTTGCGCAGCTAATTAGGGCGACGTTTCTAAATATTGATTCTATGAATAGTTGAACATGCATCCGTGTGTTGCAGGTCTTCGTGGTACGGATATGACCGTAAAGTCGAGTGATAACCCGCATTTTGGGCGATTGACAATTGTCGGAAATTCCGTGAAGGTGGCGTACCCAAATCAAACGGGCGTATGAATTGAGCGTTTGTATTACAGACGGCTCCTACAGAATCCCGACTATCGCGTTGGCGGGTGTGCCTGGCGGGATGGCGTTAGCATCGACGGTAACGTCCATGCCGAGCCAGAACGTCAGCGTCCGACGTGTACTGTTCAGCTTCCATATCGTGGAGATCAGTTGATGATTTACGAAGGTAAAGCCATCACGGTTAAGGCTCTTGAAAGTGGCATCGTCGAATTGAAATTCGACCTCAAGGGTGAGTCCGTCAACAAGTTCAACCGTCTAACCCTGAACGAACTACGTTCGGCCGTAGACGCCATCAAGGCAGATGCGTCGGTCAAGGGTGTGATCGTCAGCAGTGGCAAGGACGTGTTCATCGTCGGTGCCGACATCACCGAATTCGTCGACAACTTCAAGCTGCCGGATGCAGAGCTGGTTGCTGGCAACCTCGAAGCCAACAAGATTTTCAGCGATTTCGAAGACCTCAATGTTCCAACCGTGGCCGCGATCAACGGCATCGCTTTGGGTGGCGGTCTGGAAATGTGTCTGGCGGCGGACTACCGCGTCATGTCCACCACGGCCAAGATCGGTCTGCCGGAAGTCAAACTGGGCATCTACCCAGGCTTCGGCGGCACCGTTCGCCTGCCGCGCATCATCGGTGCCGACAACGCCATCGAGTGGATTGCCGCGGGTAAGGAAAACCGTCCGGAAGACGCGCTGAAAGTCGGCGCAGTCGATGCGGTGGTCGCTCCGGAGAAGCTGCAGGAAGCAGCCCTGGAACTGATCAAGCGCGCCATCTCCGGCGAGTTCGATTACAAGGCCAAGCGTCAGCCGAAGCTGGAAAAGCTCAAGCTGAACGCCATCGAGCAAATGATGGCTTTCGAAACCGCCAAGGGTTTCGTGGCCGGTCAGGCTGGCCCGAACTACCCGGCACCGGTTGAAGCGATCAAGACTATCCAGAAAGCCGCGAACTTCGGTCGCGACAAAGCTCTGGAAGTTGAAGCCGCCGGCTTCGTCAAACTGGCCAAGACATCTGCTGCGCAGAGCTTGATCGGTCTGTTCCTGAATGATCAGGAACTGAAGAAAAAAGCCAAGGCCTACGACGAAATCGCCAAGGACGTGAAACAGGCTGCCGTACTTGGCGCCGGTATCATGGGTGGCGGTATCGCTTATCAGTCGGCGTCCAAAGGCACGCCAATCCTGATGAAGGACATCAACGAGCACGGTATCGAGCAGGGGCTGGCCGAAGCCGCGAAACTGCTGGTTGGCCGCGTTGATAAAGGCCGCATGACCGCAGCCAAAATGGCCGAAGTGCTCAACGGCATTCGTCCGACCCTGTCCTACGGTGATTTCGGCCATGTCGACCTGGTGGTCGAAGCCGTTGTCGAGAACCCCAAGGTCAAGCAAGCGGTGTTGGCCGAAGTCGAAGACCAGGTCAAAGAGGACACCATCCTCGCGTCGAACACCTCGACCATTTCCATCAGCCTGTTGGCCAAGGCCCTCAAGCGTCCGGAAAACTTCGTCGGCATGCACTTCTTCAACCCGGTGCACATGATGCCGCTGGTTGAAGTCATTCGTGGCGAGAAGTCCAGCGAGCTGGCCGTTGCTACCACCGTTGCCTACGCCAAGAAAATGGGCAAGAACCCGATCGTCGTCAACGACTGCCCGGGCTTCCTGGTCAACCGCGTCCTGTTCCCGTACTTCGGCGGTTTCGCCAAGTTGGTCAGCGCCGGTGTGGACTTCGTCCGTATCGACAAGATCATGGAAAAATTCGGCTGGCCAATGGGCCCGGCGTACCTGATGGACGTGGTCGGTATCGACACCGGTCACCACGGTCGTGACGTGATGGCCGAAGGCTTCCCGGATCGCATGAAAGACGAGCGTCGTTCGGCGGTGGACGTGCTCTATGAAGCCAAGCGCCTGGGCCAGAAGAACGGCAAGGGCTTCTACGMCTACGAGACCGACAAGCGCGGCAAGCAGAAGAAAGTAGCCGATCCGTCGGTACTCGAAGTGCTCAAGCCAATCGTTTTCGAACAGCGTGAAGTGACCGACGAAGACATCATCAACTGGATGATGATCCCGCTGTGCCTGGAAACCGTGCGTTGCCTGGAAGACGGCATCGTCGAAACCGCTGCCGAAGCCGACATGGGTCTGGTCTACGGTATCGGTTTCCCTCCATTCCGTGGCGGTGCACTGCGCTACATCGACGCAATCGGTGTTGCAGAGTTCGTTGCCCTGGCTGACCAGTACGCTGATTTGGGCGCGCTGTACCACCCGACCGAGAAGCTGCGCGAGATGGCCAAAAACGGCCAGAGCTTCTTCGGTTAAGCGCCCACACTAGAGCGAGAGTGAAATTATATGAGCTTGAATCCTAGAGACGTCGTGATTGTCGACTTCGGTCGTACTCCGATGGGCCGCTCCAAGGGCGGCATGCACCGCAACACCCGCGCCGAAGACATGTCGGCGCACCTGATCAGCAAATTGCTGGAACGCAACGTCAAGGTCGACCCGAGCGAAGTCGAAGACGTGATCTGGGGCTGCGTGAACCAGACCCTGGAGCAGGGCTGGAACATCGCCCGCATGGCGTCCTTGATGACTCAGATCCCGCACACGGCTGCCGGCCAGACCGTCAGCCGCCTGTGTGGCTCGTCGATGAGTGCATTGCACACCGCAGCGCAAGCGATCATGACCGGTAATGGTGACGTGTTCGTGGTTGGCGGCGTCGAGCATATGGGTCACGTGAGCATGATGCACGGTGTCGATCCGAACCCGCACATGTCGCTGTATGCGGCGAAAGCCTCGGGCATGATGGGCCTGACCGCAGAAATGCTCGGCAAAATGCACGGCATTACCCGTGAGCAGCAGGATGCCTTCGGCGTGCGCTCCCACCAACTCGCCCATAAAGCGACGGTGGAAGGCAAGTTCAAAGACGAAATCATCCCGATGCAGGGTTACGACGAGAACGGTTTCCTGAAACTGTTYGACTACGATGAAACCATCCGTCCGGAAACTACCCTGGAAAGCCTGGCGGCGTTGAAGCCGGCATTCAATCCAAAGGGTGGCACCGTGACAGCCGGTACTTCGTCGCAGATCACCGATGGTGCTTCGTGCATGATCGTGATGTCGGCGCAGCGTGCACAGGACCTGGGCATCCAGCCGATGGCGGTGATCCGCTCGATGGCAGTGGCAGGTGTGGATCCGGCGATCATGGGTTATGGTCCAGTGCCGGCGACACAGAAAGCACTGAAGCGTGCAGGTCTGGGTATTGCCGATATCGACTTCTTCGAACTCAACGAAGCTTTCGCTGCACAGGCCCTGCCGGTGCTGAAAGATTTGAAAGTGCTCGACAAGATGAACGAGAAGGTTAACCTGCACGGCGGCGCGATCGCCCTGGGCCACCCGTTCGGTTGCTCCGGTGCACGTATCTCCGGCACTCTGCTCAATGTAATGAAGCAGAATGGCGGCACCTTCGGTGTATCGACCATGTGCATTGGCCTCGGCCAGGGCATTGCCACCGTCTTCGAACGCGTTTAAGCAATTCGTCGACGGAAGCCGGGGCCATGTGCCCCGGTTTTTGTTTTTCTGAAGATTTTTTTGTTTTTTATTTCAAGTGATTTGAGTGAGGGCCAGACCATGCCGATACAACCAGGGCTCTACCAGCATTATAAAGGGCCGCAGTACCGCGTATTCAGTGTTGCGCGGCATTCCGAGACCGAAGAAGAAGTGGTCTTCTACCAAGCCCTGTATGGCGATTACGGCTTTTGGGTGCGTCCCTTGAGCATGTTCCTGGAGTCGGTCGAAGTTGACGGCGAACAGGTCCCGCGCTTTGCTTTGGTGCAGGCCGAACCAAGCCTTTTTTCAAGGCCATAAGCTGAGAGCGCGCAGAACCCTGCGCTTGACCTCACCTTGTAGCCACTATATATAGCGGTGCCGCGTCAGGCACCAACCGCCTTTCACTTCTAGAATTCAGGAATTTTCTGATCCATGGGCAAATCGCTGGTCATTGTGGAATCCCCGGCTAAGGCCAAGACCATCAACAAGTATCTGGGTAACCAATACGTGGTGAAGTCGAGTATCGGCCATATCCGAGACCTGCCCACCAGCGGTTCGGCTAGCGCCAGCAAAGAGCCTGCCGCCAAGCGCGGCAAGGCTGCTGCTGGTGAAGCGCCGGCGCTGTCGCCTAAAGAAAAGGCGCGCAAGCAGCTGGTCTCGCGCATGGGTGTCGATCCCGATCATGGCTGGAAAGCCAAGTACGAGATCCTCCCGGGCAAGGAAAAGGTCATCGAAGAGCTGCGCCGGCTCGCCAAAGATGCTGACACCATCTATCTCGCAACCGACTTGGATCGCGAGGGGGAAGCCATTGCCTGGCACCTGCGCGAAGCCATCGGTGGTGATGACAGCCGCTACAAGCGCGTGGTGTTCAACGAAATCACCAAGAAGGCGATTCAGGAAGCCTTCTCCCAGCCGGGCGAGCTGGACATCGATCGGGTCAATGCTCAGCAGGCGCGTCGCTTCCTCGATCGCGTGGTGGGTTACATGGTTTCGCCGCTGCTGTGGGCCAAGATCGCTCGCGGTCTGTCTGCCGGCCGTGTGCAATCGGTAGCCGTGAAGCTGGTGGTGGAACGTGAGCGCGAAATTCGTGCGTTCAACCCGGAGGAGTACTGGGAAGTTCACGCCGACCTCGGCACTGCCAAGGGCGCCAATGTGCGTTTTGAAGTGGCCCGTGAAAACGGCGAAGCCTTCAAGCCGCTCAACGAAGCCCAGGCCATGGCTGCGCTGGAGAAGCTCAAGGCTTCCAGCTACACCATCGCCAAGCGCKAAGACAAGCCGACCAGCAGCAAGCCATCGGCACCGTTCATCACCTCCACCCTGCAACAGGCTGCCAGTAACCGCCTGGGCTTCGGCGTGAAGAAAACCATGATGATGGCCCAGCGTCTGTACGAAGCGGGCTACATCACTTACATGCGTACCGACTCGACCAACCTCTCGGTCGATGCCGTGGCGATGGCGCGTACTTATATTGAAGGTGAGTTCGGTAGCAAGTACCTGCCGGAAACACCGAACATCTACAGCAGCAAGGAAGGCGCGCAAGAGGCTCACGAAGCGATTCGTCCCTCTGACGTGAACACCGATCCTAGCAAGCTGTCGGGTATGGAACGTGACGCTGAGCGTCTCTACGAGCTGATCTGGCGCCAATTCGTCGCGTGCCAGATGCTGCCGGCGAAATACCTGTCGACCACCGTCAGCGTCGCGGCTAGCGGCTTCGAGCTGCGCGCCAAGGGCCGCATCCTGAAGTTCGACGGTTACACCCGCGTCATGCCGCAAATGGCCAAGCCTGGTGACGACGATGTGTTGCCGGACATGGCGCAGGGCGATGTGCTGAAGCTGATCAAGCTTGATCCAAGCCAGCATTTCACCAAGCCGCCGGCGCGTTACTCGGAAGCGAGCCTGGTCAAGGAAATGGAAAAGCGCGGAATCGGTCGTCCTTCGACCTATGCGGCGATCATTTCGACCATCCAGGACCGCGGTTACGTCGCACTGCACAACCGTCGTTTCTACTCGGAAAAGATGGGTGACATCGTCACCGAGCGTCTGTCTGAAAGCTTCTCGAACCTGATGGACTACGGCTTCACCGCCGGCATGGAAGAGAACCTCGATGACGTCGCCCAGGGCGGGCGTGACTGGAAAAACGTGCTGGACGAGTTCTACGGCGACTTCAAGAAGAAACTAGAAGTAGCCGAGAGCGCGGAAAACGGCATGCGTGCCAATCAGCCGGTCATGACCGACATCCCGTGCCTCACCTGCGGTCGTCCGATGCAGATTCGTACCGCATCGACCGGTGTGTTCCTTGGTTGCTCGGGCTACAGCCTGCCACCAAAAGAGCGCTGCAAAGCCACCGTCAACCTGGTGCCGGGCGATGAAATCGCTGCGGACGACGAGGGTGAGTCGGAGTCTTTGGTGCTGCGTGGCAAGCATCGCTGCCCGATTTGCAGCACCGCGATGGACGCTTACCTGCTGGATGAGAAGCGCAAGCTGYACATCTGCGGTAACAACCCGGATTGCGCGGGCTACGAGATCGAAGAAGGCAGCTATCGCATCAAGGGCTACGAAGGTCCGAGCCTGGAGTGCGATAAGTGCGGCAGTGAAATGCAGTTGAAGACTGGCCGTTTCGGCAAGTTCTTCGGTTGCACCAACGCGACCTGCAAGAACACCCGCAAACTGCTGAAGAGCGGTGACGCGGCACCGCCGAAGATGGATCCGGTGAAGATGCCCGAGCTCAAGTGCGAGAAGGTCAACGACACCTACATTCTGCGTGACGGTGCTTCCGGCCTGTTCCTGGCGGCGAGCCAGTTCCCGAAAAACCGCGAGACCCGTGCTCCGCTGGTGATCGAGATCGTACCGCACAAGGATGAGATCGATCCGAAGTACCACTTCCTCTGCGAAGCGCCGAAGAAGGATCCGGATGGTCTTCCGGCAGTGATCCGTTACAGCCGCAAGACCAAGGAGCAGTACGTGCAGACCGAGGTCGAAGGCAAGCCTACCGGTTGGAAGGCGTTCTACGACGGTGGCAAGTGGGTGGTTGAAGACAAGCGCGTAGCCAAATAATCAGGCAATGCGATGCCAAAGGCCGCATGCGAACCCTCGGGTTTTCATGCGGCCTTTTGTTTTGTGCTTGCGGTCAGCTTGTCTGATCCATGACACTGTCAGACCTGCATCATGCGTCTTATTTCGTTGTGGAGACTGCCGTCATGGCCTTTGAGCTCTATACCCGTACCAATCAGAAAATTTACTTTGCCGGTCTGTCGCTCGAGGCGTTGGCCCGAGCGGAAGAGGGGCGGGCGATGAACTCCCTGGCGCTGATCCAGGCGGGGCGTGAGTCAGCGTTGTTTCATTTGTACGGCGCTCTGCTGGGCCTGTGTCATGAAATTGCCGGTTTCTACCGCTTGCCTCAGGCCAATGCGCCGCGAGCAGAATTGTTGCTGACTCGTGAAGTGCTCGAAACCATCGCTATTCCGGAGATGGCAGAAATGGTCGAGTTGGCGAACAACCCTGAAACCTGGCTGGCGAAGCTTCTGGCAGCCTATGCTGCGCTGTTTCAACCGCCACGTGCACCGCACAAGCCCAAAGGCGATGTGACGCAGCCGCTGATCATGGCGGTTAACCTCGATGAAGAAGAGACACCTCAAGAGTTGAGTCGAGACGAGCTTGAGAGCTGGCGCCAGAACCTAAAAGACCTGGCGATTCGGTTTCGCGAAGGGTTGAATGAGTGCTGAATCTGCGCACTGAACGCTGAGTGTTCGGTGATGGCCATGGATCAGGGATGATCTTTAGCATTGGTTTCGGTGACGTGCAGTCGGTCAAGATCTCGAGCGAAGCTGCGCTGATGACTATATAATCCCCGCCTTTCGTGGAGAACAGACCTTTATGCCAACGTCCTTTCTAGAAATTGTCGAACTGCCAGACGGCCGTATTGAGCTGCGCAGAGCTGAGGACGAGGGTTCTCTGGTGACTTTGAACTTCTCTGAAGACGCCAAAGCGTTCCTGCAGGGCCAGCACGTTGAAGTCGCCAAGGCGATGTTGAGCGTGGGTGTGCAGATGGCTGGACGCTTGGTTGAAGGCGAATTCGACAAAGAAGAAGGGCCGCGGATTCTTCATTGATTCCGTTCGTCGGCTTTTCGTAGGGCATCATTTCACGTCGACGTTACAGATTTGCTTCTCTGTCCTGGAGAAGCCCTGCGCCTTTCAAGTGTGCAGTGAGTGTCACTTAGCCCAGCCGAATATTCAGACTTTGAGCATCCCCGGTACGGGCGGCGCTGATCAGTTGTTGGCGCGCGCTGGAGCTCAGCGGGTTCAGCCAGCTTACAACGGTGTGACTGCGGCCCAGGCGCAAGGCTTCGCAAGCCAGTTGCTGGGCGCTTTGTGTTCCCCGTGGTTGCAGCAACAGAATGCGTTCGCGGTTCAGGCCTGCATCTCGCAGCCAGGCTTGAGTCAGGCTGGCAGGCGGAGCGATCAGCGTTAGCCAGCGAGCGTTCTTGTCCTGGCTCAACTCTCTGAGGATGGGGGCCAGAAGGTTCAGGCAGCTCCCTGCCGCACCACGCAATGACAGCTCACTGAACACTTCGGGTTCGGCGCTCCAGGGCGACTCAACCACGTCTTTGAGAATCGGCGCCAACGGCTGCGCCATGAACGCTTCGAACAGCGGAAGTTGTGTGTGCTGCGGTGTGTGAGGGAACTGCATAACGCCTCCTTTAGCGGCGAATGACGCCGACACTCAAGCCTTCGATCACCAGGTCCTGATCTTTCAGGTTCACTTCGATCGGGGCAAACTCGGGGTTTTCGGCAATCAGCCAGACCTTGCTGCCGTCGCGCTTGAAGCGCTTGACGGTCACTTCATCGCCGATCCGAGCAACCACGATCTGGCCGTTACGGGCTTCGCGCGTGGTGTGCACGGCGAGCAGGTCGCCGTCGAAAATCCCCACGTCCTTCATGCTCGTGCCGTGAACACGCAACAAATAGTCGGCGCGTGGATGGAAGAAGGAAGGATTGATGTTGCAGGATTCTTCGATGTGCTGTTGAGCGAGAATCGGGGCGCCTGCAGCAACCCGGCCAATGATGGGCAGGGTGGACTCGTCAGCCTTGGCTTCGAAGCCCGGGATGCGAATGCCGCGTGAGGCGCCGGGCGTCATTTCGATTGCCCCCTTGCGCGCCAGTGCCTTGAGGTGTTCTTCAGCAGCATTGGGCGACTTGAAGCCAAGCTCCAGGGCGATTTCTGCGCGGGTCGGCGGATAGCCRTTGTCTTCGAGGCAACGTTTGATAAAAGCCAGAATCTCAGCTTGGCGTGGCGTCAGTTTTAGCATGTCGATCGCTCTGTCTTTTTATACAGTGACTGGGATTATATACAGTGGAGTGGTCTTGGCAATCCTCCTTTTTTATCCGACCGCTGGACGGTCGGTTTACGGATCGTCAGCTTGGTGTTTGCAGGACTGGCTACAGCTTCCGACTTGTATGGTTAAATAGCTGACCGACCGTTCGCAAAACGAACAGGCAGGCTTGACAACGCCCAGGCTGAAACGTATGTTTCAAACAAGTGTTTGTCAGGCGGAGTAGCCATGGCCCAGTCGGAAACCGTTGAACGCATTCTTGATGCTGCCGAGCAGCTGTTCGCGGAAAAAGGTTTTGCCGAAACTTCATTGCGGCTGATCACCAGCAAGGCTGGGGTCAACCTGGCGGCAGTGAATTATCATTTCGGCTCAAAGAAGGCCTTGATTCAAGCAGTCTTCTCGCGTTTTCTCGGGCCTTTCTGCATCAGCCTCGATCGTGAGCTGGAGCGCCGTCAGGCCAAGCCGGACAGCAAGCCAACCCTAGAGGAACTGCTGGAAATCCTCGTCGAACAAGCCCTCGTGGTGCAGCCACGCAGCGGCAATGACTTGTCTATCTTCATGCGTCTGTTGGGGCTGGCATTCAGCCAGAGCCAGGGGCACTTGCGGCGTTACCTGGAAGACATGTACGGCAAGGTATTCCGTCGTTACATGCTGCTGGTCAATGAAGCCGCACCGCGTATTCCGCCTATCGAGCTGTTCTGGCGCGTGCACTTCATGCTCGGCGCAGCGGCATTCAGCATGTCGGGGATCAAGGCCTTGCGCGCTATTGCCGAGACCGATTTCGGGGTGAACACCTCGATCGAGCAGGTGATGCGTTTGATGGTGCCGTTCTTGGCCGCTGGCATGCGCGCAGAAACCGGCGTCACCGACGAGGCCATGGCCTCGGCCCAGTTGCGTCCTCGCAGCAAATCGGCACCCGTCGCCGCCAAGGTTTAACGGCTCACGGGTGGGCGCGGCAGCTTACATCCGCTAAGCTAGCCGCCCATGCCGACTCTCGTTTCAGACCCGCTCGATTTCTCTTTTGCCGACCGCATTCCGCCGGGCATCGCCCTTGGCGGCGAAGTCGTGTGTCTGCATCGGGCCGGGCTCTTCAAAGATGCGCCGCGCGCGCTTTTCGTTATCAAGGAATTTCTATGACTGCTGGCCTGCAAGGCTCGTTGATGGTGGACGTCGCCGGTACCTGGCTGACGGCCGAAGATCGCCAACTGTTGCGTCAGCCCGAAGTGGGCGGCCTGATCATTTTTGCGCGCAATATCGAGCATCCGCGCCAGGTTCGCGAGTTGAGTGCGTCGATTCGCGCGGTGCGTCCCGACCTGCTGTTGGCGGTGGACCAGGAGGGTGGTCGGGTGCAGCGCCTGCGTCAGGGCTTCGTGCGTCTGCCAGCCATGCGGGCGATTGCTGACAACCCGAACGCCGAATACCTGGCCGAGCAGTGCGGCTGGATCATGGCAACTGAAGTGCTGGCTGTCGGCCTCGACTTGAGCTTTGCCCCGGTGCTGGACCTCGACTACCAGCGCAGTGCCGTGGTCGGCACCCGTTCGTTCGAAGGTAATCCGGAACGTGCGGCCTTGCTSGCSGGKGCRTTCATYCGCGGCATGAACAGCGCCGGSATGGCKGCYACCGGCAAGCAYTTCCCCGGYCAYGGCTGGGCSGAGGCCGATTCSCAYGTYGCGATTCCSAAYGACGAGCGCAGTCTTGAGGAAATCCGCGCCAAGGACCTCGTGCCGTTCGCACGGTTGAGCAAGCAGCTGGCGGCGGTGATGCCTGCTCACGTGATCTACCCGCAGGTTGACTCGCAGCCGGCCGGCTTCTCGCGCCGCTGGTTGCAGGACATCTTGCGCGGTGAATTGCAGTTTGACGGGGTGATCTTCAGTGACGATCTGTCGATGGCCGGTGCCCATGTGGTCGGCGACGCCGCCAGCCGGATCGAGGCGGCGCTGTCTGCAGGTTGCGACATGGGTCTGGTGTGCAATGACCGTGCGGCCGCCGAGCTGGCCCTGAGCGCAGCTCAACGCCTGAAGGTCACGCCGTCTGCACGCATCGAGCGGATGCGCAGCCAGTCGTTCGCCAGCACCGATTACCGGCAGGACCCGCGTTGGCTTGTTGCCCTTGGCGCGCTCAAAGATGCCCAACTGATTGATTAAGGACTTTTTGCAATGACGGTTTACGCGATTATCGGTGGCACCGGCCTGACCCAGCTCGAAGGCTTGAACATTCGCCAGTCATTGGCTCTGGACACGCCGTATGGCGCGCCGTCGGCCGAGATCCAGGTCGGTGAATACGCCGGGCGTGAAGTGCTGTTTCTCGCCCGTCACGGCCATCCGCACCGTTTTCCACCGCATCAGGTGAATTATCGGGCCAACCTGTGGGCATTGAAGCAGGCGGGCGCGCAGGCGATTCTGGCGGTCAATGCGGTCGGTGGGATTCATGCCGCCATGGGCACCGGGCATTTCTGCGTGCCTCATCAATTGATCGATTACACCAGCGGTCGCCAGCACACCTATTTTGCCGATGACCTGGAGCAGGTCACCCACATCGATTTCAGCTATCCCTACAGCGAACCATTACGCACGCAGTTGATTGCGGCGTTGGCGGCTGAAGGCTGTGCTTACAGCAGTCACGGTGTGTATGCCTGCACCCAGGGCCCGCGGCTGGAAACCGTTGCCGAGATCGCCCGTCTGGAGCGTGATGGCTGCGATATCGTCGGCATGACCGGTATGCCGGAAGCGGCGTTGGCTCGTGAACTGGAGCTGGATTACGCGTGTCTGGCGCTGGTGGTGAACCCGGCGGCGGGCAAGTCGACGGCAGTGATTACCATGGCTGAAATCGAGCAGGCGCTGCATGACGGGATGGGCAAGGTGAAGTCGACATTGGCGCGGGTGTTGAAGGGCTGAGTATCCGTTACACCGAGTCGACCCCATCGCGAGCAGGCTCGCTCCCACATTAGATCAATGTGTGCCGAGAATTTTATGTCAGAGCTTGGTCCAGTGTGGGAGCGAGCCTGCTCGCGAAGGCGGTCTGCCTGCCGCCGCTAAATCTTCGACTTGTCCGGCAGCGGCGCAAACAACGCTTCAATATCGTCGCTCTGCAGCTTCCAGTCCCCGGTCGAGCGCCCATCCAGTACGCCAGCCGCCAGGTCGGACTTTTCCTTTTGCAGGTGCTGGATTTTCTCTTCGACGGTGCCGCGGGCGATCATCTTGTAGACGAACACCGGCTTCTCCTGGCCGATCCGGTAAGCGCGGTCGGTGGCCTGGTTTTCCGTCGCCGGGTTCCACCACGGATCATAGTGAATCACCGTGTCGGCTTCCGTCAGGTTCAGGCCAACGCCGCCTGCCTTCAGGCTGATCAGGAAAATCTGACGCTTGCCGCTCTGGAAATCTTTCACCGGTGTGCGTCGATCGCGGGTTTGCCCGGTCAGCAGGGCGTAAGCGATGCCGCGTTTATTCAGCTCGTCTTCGATCAGCGAGAGCATCGAGGTGAACTGTGAAAACAGCAGGATCTTGCGGCCTTCTTCGAACAGTTCCTCAAGCATCTCCATCAGGCTGTCGAGCTTGCCCGAGGTGCTGCCGCGCGTGGGCAGGGCGGCCTCATTGACCAGCCGCAGGTCGCAGCACACCTGCCGTAGCTTGAGCAACGCTTCAAGAATGATGATCTGACTGCGCGCCACGCCTTTGCGGGTGATCTCGTCGCGGACTTTCTTGTCCATGGCCAGGCGCATGGTTTCGTAAACGTCGCGCTGCGCCTCATTGAGCTCGACCCAATGGACGATCTCGGTTTTCGGCGGCAGCTCGGTGGCGACCTGTTCCTTGGTTCGACGCAACAGGAACGGTTTGATCCGACCGTTCAGGTGTTGCAGTCGTACGTCGCTGGCACGCTTTTCGATCGGTACGCGGTAATCGCGATTGAAGCTCTTGACGTCGCCGAGCCAGCCGGGCAGCAAGAAGTGAAACAGCGACCACAGCTCGCCCAGGTGATTTTCCAGTGGYGTGCCGCTGAGGCACAGACGCTGGCGGGCATTGAGCTCTCGCGCCGCATGAGCGGCCTTGCTGTTGGGATTCTTGATGTATTGCGCTTCGTCGAGCACCAGCACGTGCAATGGCTGCGCTGCCAGACGTTCGACATCCTTGGGCAGCAGCGCGTACGTGGTGAGGATCAGGTCGTATTCGGCCAAATGCTCAAAATGTTTTTTACGTCCGGTGCCATACAGCGCCAGCACGTTGAGTTGCGGAGCAAAGTGCGCCGCTTCGTCGAGCCAGTTGGGAATCAGGCTGGTGGGCATCACCACCATGCACGGCCGATCCAGGCGACCGGCGTTTTTCTCGGTCAGCACATGGGCCAGGGTCTGTAGGGTCTTGCCCAGGCCCATGTCGTCCGCAAGGATGCCGCCGACTTCCAGTTGCCGCAGCGACTGCATCCAGCTCAAGCCTTCAAGCTGATAAGGCCGTAATGTGGCGTTCAGCCCTTCGGGTGCCTCGGTCGTGTAGTCCTTGATGTCACGCAGGCGCTGGGCGAAGGTGCGGATATGCTCGCCACCCTCCCAAAGCAGGGGCATGTCTTCCAGCGGATTCAGGCGGGTGGCATCGGCGCTGCTCAGGCGCAGTTTGGTTTCGCCGGGCTCTTGCAGGTAAAACTCGCCAAGGGTCGCCAATACCGGCTTTAAACGGCCGAGCGGCAGCGCGACTTGCAACGGGCCGGATTCGGAGTTCGGGCGGTGCGGGATGTTCACCAGGATCAACTCATCGTCGCGGCGTCGGGCCAGGCGTTCCGGGTTGAGAATCTCGGTGTGCGAGCGCATCAGGTTCAGCAGGATCGGCAGCAGGCTCAGGCGCTCGCCATTGACGATAATCCCCAGCTCCAGATCAAACCAGTCGCGCTCCGGCGCTTCTTCGACCGTGGCGTACCAGTCATCGACCGCCGTCAGGTCAAAGCCGAAGTCTTCGTCGATCTGCAGCTCCCAGCCTTGGGTGCGCAACTTGGGCAGCTCATTGAGGGTGAACGTCAACCAGGCGCTGTCGTTGACCATCTCATACAGTTCGCCAGCGCTTTCCGGCAAGGCTTTGCTTTGGCGGGTCGCCACTCTGAATCCGAGGATTCGCAGCTGTTCCCGGTAGGCTTTTTCGACGTCCGGCTGACGTTTGATTCGTAGCGTTTGCTGTTCCTGTCGGATCAGGATGTCGGCATTTTTCTGCCCGCTGACGTATTCATCCAGATAGTTGAACGACAGCGCGGCACGGTGCTGGATGTAGCGCTGCATCTTGCCGTTGCGCGGTTCGAAGGCGCTGAACTCGACACTCGCCAGCCAAAGGCGCGGCACTGGTTGCACGTTGTCCACCAGCAGTTGAGGCAACGGTGCGGGCGTGCGGTTTTCAAGCACCGCCTGAAGTTTCTCCAGCAGCTCGGCGTCTTTGGCGGCGGCCGGGTACTCAAGGGTTTCCTGAACTTTGAGCAGCACCGCAGCGCAATGCTTGCAGTTGACGCGTACCGGGCAACTGCACGTCGCATCGACCAGTAACAGAGTACCTTTGGTGGATTCGCGCAGCGTAATGGTCTGGCGGTAAACATTGCCGCCAGAGCCTTCGCAACTGGCGGTGATAGTGCTGTCGCCGGCCTCGACGATCCTGACACGATTTTCCAGTGCGTAGCGGCGGCCACGCTCCAGGCTTTGTTCCTTGAATCGGCTGACCCATGAGGGGGCCAGGGGTTTGCTCAGGTTCGGGGGCATGGGGACTTCAATCAGTCCGGGAGAACGTCAGGGACTGGCGGACGCGCAGGTGCAGTCAGCGAAGTGATCTTGATCAGCAGCGCCAGGTGGCCGTTGTCGAGGTAGTTGAGCTGACCGTTTTTGGTGTGGCTTTGCTGCTTCAGGCGTTCGCTGGCGGTAACCCGGCCATAGCCATCGAACTGGTTGACCCAGAAGTTCGCGTCGACGTCGGTGAAACGCCCGAGTTTCAGGTTCAGCGTGCCTTCGATCGGGAACTGGCCGAATTGCGCCTTGCCATCGCTGATCGAGATTTTTTTCGCGTCCTCGCCAAGACTCTGTTGCCAGGCCTTGTGCAGCAACACCGTGTAATCGCCGCTGGCGCGCAGCTTTTCAGCCTCGGTATTGAGGCTTGGGGTGCGCAGGCTGTCGGCACTGATCGGCCGTGCACCGGCAGCCCAGTCTTCCGGCGCGGTGCGGCTGACAATGGCCGGCACGGCGTTCTGGCGGAACAGGATCATTTCAACCTGATACAAGCTGTCGGCAAACGCCGTCGGGGCAACGAGGGTCAACAACAAGGTCAATGAGCGAAACAGGCGCATGCGGCGTCCTTCAAGCAGTTTTTGGAGTGAGGTGCTCAAACAGCGCCTCTACTGTATTAAAGCGCTCTTCCGGGCGCTCCATCGGCACCATGAATTTGAACATCGTGGCGCCTTCGAATTTGTAGCGTTTGGGTTGGCCCTGGATCAGTTTGATCAGCACCAGCGGATCGACCGGCGTTTGTGCGCCGAACTCGATACGACCGCCTTGCGGGCCGCCGTCGACTTTCTTGATCCCCAGTTGCTCGGCCTGCAGTTTCAGCAAGGTCATGCGCACCAGGTTCTTGGTCGGTTCCGGCAGCAAGCCGAAGCGGTCGATCATCTCCACTTGCAGGTCTTTGAGGCCCTCCTCGTCGGTCGCCGAGGCGATGCGTTTGTAGAGGATCAGTCGTGCGTGGACGTCCGGCAGGTAGTCTTCCGGGATCAGCGCCGGCAAGCGCAGGTTGATTTCCGGACCGCCACCCAGCGGTTGATCGAGGTTTGGCTGCTCGCCCTTGCGGATGGATTTCACCGCGCGTTCGAGCATTTCCATGTACAGGGTGAAACCGACGGCCTGGATCTGCCCGCTCTGACCATCGCCCAGCAGTTCGCCGGCGCCACGGATTTCCAGATCGTTGGTGGCCAGCACAAAGCCTGCGCCGAGGTCCTGGGTGTTGGCGATCGCTTCCAGGCGTTTTTCCGCATCTGGCGTGATCTGTTGGCGCGGCGGTGTCAGCAGGTAGGCGTAAGCCTGGTGGTGACTGCGACCGACGCGGCCACGCAATTGGTGCAACTGCGCCAGGCCGAACTTGTCGGCACGCTCGATGATGATGGTGTTGGCGCTTGGCACGTCAATGCCGGTCTCGATGATGGTCGAGGCGATCAGCACGTTGAAGCGCTTGTGGTAGAAGTCGCTCATCACCTGTTCRAGTTCGCGCTCGCGCATCTGCCCGTGGCCGATACCGATCCGTGCTTCCGGCACCAGCTCGGCGAGATCGGCGGCGCATTTCTCGATGGTTTTCACATCGTTGTGCAGGTAGTAGACCTGACCGCCACGCAACAGCTCACGGAGCAGGRCCTCTTTGACCGTGCTCTTGTTCTGCTCCATGACGAAGGTGCGTACCGACAAGCGTCGTGCTGGCGGCGTAGCGATGATCGACAGATCGCGCATGCCCGACACTGCCATGTTCAGCGTGCGCGGAATCGGCGTGKCGGTCAGGGTCAGGATGTCGACTTCACTGCGCAGGGCCTTGAGCTGTTCCTTCTGACGAACACCAAAGCGGTGTTCTTCGTCGATGATCACCAGCCCGAGGTTTTTGATCTTCACATCGTCTTGCAGCAGCTTGTGCGTGCCGATGACGATGTCGATCTTGCCCTCGGCGAGGTCGGCAACGGCGGCATTCACTTCCTTGGTCGACTTGAAGCGGCTCATCACTTCCACGGTCACTGGCCAGTCGGCGAAGCGGTCGCGGAAGCTGTTGTAGTGCTGCTGGGCGAGCAGGGTGGTCGGCACCAGAATCGCGACCTGACGGCCGCCGTGCACGGCAATGAATGCCGCGCGCATCGCCACTTCGGTCTTGCCGAAACCGACGTCGCCGCAGACCAGCCGGTCCATCGGTTTCGGTGCGAGCATGTCTTCGCGCACCGCGTCGATGGTGGTTTGCTGGTCGGGGGTTTCTTCGAACGGGAAGCCGGCGCTGAAGGTCGCGTAATCGGCTTTCGGATCGGCGAAGGCATAACCTTCACGGGCGGCGCGACGAGCATAGATGTCGAGCAGTTCGGCGGCGACGTCACGCACCTGTTCGGCGGCTTTGCGTTTGGCTTTCTGCCAGGTTTCGGAGCCGAGGCGGTGCAGCGGCGCCAGTGCATCGTCGCTGCCGGTGTAGCGGGCGATCAAATGCAGGTTGGCCACCGGCACATAAAGCTTGGCGCCCTCGGCGTATTCGAGGGTCAGGAACTCGGCGGCCTGGTTTTCGATTTCCAGGGTCGCGAGGCCCAGGTAACGGCCAACGCCATGATCGATATGCACCACCGGTGCGCCTTCACGCAGCTCGGTGAGGTTTTTGATCACGGCATCGTTATTGGCGTCGGCGCGTTTCTCGCGGCGACGGCGCTGCATCACACGCTGACCGAACAACGGGCTTTCGGCGATCAGTGCCAGGGCCGGATCGTCCAGCACCAGGCCTTCGTCCAGCGGTGCGATGGTGATCGCCAGGCGTTCTTTGCTGGCGACGAAATCCGGCCAGCTGTCGACGGTTTTCGGTCGCAGCTTCAGGCGTTCCAGCAGTTCCAGCAGCACTTCGCGGCGACCGGCCGACTCGGCGGTAAACAGCACGCGACCGGAAAACCCATCAAGGAAATTCGACAGTGCTTCCAGCGGCTGGCTGGCCTTGGCTTCGATGGCCAGGTTTGGCAGCGGTGTAGCGGGGAAGCGCTCGCGCCCGACACCGGTTTCGATGTCTTGCTGGCTGGCAACTACCCGTGGCCAGTTCTTGAGGCGTGCGAAGCAGTCTTCCACCGGCAGGAACAGCTCGGCCGGCGGCAACAATGGCCGGGATGGATCGACACGGCGCTCTTCGTAGCGGTTGCGCACATCGTTMCAGAAATTCTCCGCCGCCTGTTCGATGCCCGGCAGGGAGAACACCTGGGTGTCCTGCGGCAGGTAGTCGAACAGCGTCGAGGTTTCGTCGAAGAACAGCGGCAGGTAGTACTCGATACCGGCCGGTGTAATGCCGCTGCTCAGGTCCTGGAAGATCGGGCAGCGCCGGAAATCGACATCGAAGCGCTCGCGAAAGCGTGCCTTGAAGCGGGTCACGGCTTCCTTTTGCAGCGGAAATTCTTTGGCGGGCAGCAGCCGGACCGATTCGACCTTGTCGATGGAGCGCTGGTTTTCCGGGTCGAAGGTCCGCAGGGTCTCGATTTCGTCATCGAACAGGTCGATGCGGTAGGGCAGTTTGCTGCCCATCGGGAACAGGTCGATCAGCGCGCCGCGTACCGCGAATTCGCCGTGCTCATAAACCGTGTCGACACAGCGATAGCCGCTGGCCTCCAGTCGCGTGCGCATTTGCTCGACGTCGAGCTTCTGGCCGATGTCCAGCACCAGGCTGCTGCCGAGCAGGAACTTGGTGGGGGCCAGGCGATGTAGGGCGGTGGTGATCGGCACTACCAAAACGCCATGGCTCAACTCGGGCAGGCGATACAGGCTGGAGATGCGCTGGGATATAATGTCCTGGTGCGGCGAGAACAGGTCGTAAGGCAGGGTTTCCCAGTCCGGGAAATGCAGCACCGGCAAATCGGGGGCGAAGAAACTCAGCTCCTGTTCCAGCCGTTCGGCACTTTGGCTGTCGGCGGTCAGTAGCAGGGTAAAGCGCTTGGCAGCGCTGGCGGCCTCGGCAATGGCCAGGCTCAGGGCGGCACCGGGCAGGTTGCCCCAATGCTGTTTACCTGCCGCGGCAGGGAGAAGCGGTAGACGCAGAACGGGCACGGAAGGTTGAGCTCCAGCGTTGCGACAAAGTCGGTAATTGTAGCGGGCGAAGGTGCCGGCTGTCAGTTGCAGACTACCGTCGACGAAAGGAAAAGCATGTTGCGATAGGCGTGCATTGCTCCGCAGACGACTCGGCGGCATAATGTAGCCCCTTTTTTCAGCCCCTACATGTGGAAGGTTCCCGTGACTCAGAAGCCCGACCAGTGTCTTGGTGAATGGATCGACCGTGAAGCACTCGCAGAAGCGATGATTCCGCTTATCGGTCAGCTTTACCGCAATAACAACGTGGTGAGCTCGATCTATGGCCGCAGCCTGATCAACCAGTCTGTCATCGCGATTCTCAAAGCTCACCGCTTTGCTCGCCATCGTCAGTCCGATGACGCCGAACTGTCCGTTCACGAAACATTCCCGCTGCTCAAAGCGATGAGCGAGCTCAAGCTCGGCGCTGCTTCGGTAGACCTGGGCAAGCTGGCGGTCAAATTCAAGGCCGAAGGCAAAGGCCGCACGGCCGAGCAGTTCGTCCGTGAAGAACTGGCCGATGTTGTAGGCCAGCAGAACGCTTCCGCACGCAAAGGCACTGACGTTGTACTGTACGGCTTCGGTCGTATCGGCCGTCTGCTGGCGCGCATCCTGATTGAAAAAACCGGCGGTGGCGACGGCCTGCGTCTGCGTGCCATCGTTGTGCGCAAAGGCGCTGAAAACGACCTGATCAAACGCGCCAGCCTGCTGCGTCGCGATTCGGTTCATGGTCCGTTCAACGGCACCATCACCATCGACGAAGCCAACAACACCATCACCGCCAACGGCAACCTGATCCAGGTTATCTACGCGAAGAACCCGACTGAAGTGGACTACACCCAGTACGGCATCAAAGACGCTCTGTTGGTGGACAACACCGGTGTATGGCGTGACGCCGAGGGCCTGGGCCAGCACCTGGCTTGCCCGGGTATCGACCGCGTTGTTCTGACCGCGCCTGGCAAAGGCAAGCTGAAGAACATTGTTCACGGCATCAACCACGGTGAAATCACCGCTGACGACAAGATCGTTTCCGCCGCCTCCTGCACCACCAACGCCATCGTGCCGGTGCTCAAGGCTGTGAACGACAAGTTCGGCATCATCAATGGCCACGTTGAAACGGTTCACTCGTACACCAACGACCAGAACCTGATCGACAACTTCCACAAAGGCGATCGCCGTGGTCGTAGCGCCGCGCTGAACATGGTAATCACCGAGACCGGTGCTGCCACTGCTGCTGCCAAGGCCCTGCCTGAGCTGGCCGGCAAGCTGACCGGTAACGCGATCCGTGTTCCAACGCCGAACGTGTCGATGGCAATCCTCAACCTGAACCTTGAGAAAGCCGCCACCCGTGAAGAGATGAACGAGTACCTGCGCTACATGGCGCTGCACTCCGATCTGCATAAGCAAATCGACTTCGTCAACTCGCAGGAAGTGGTTTCCACCGACTTCGTTGGCTCGCGCCACGCAGGTGTTGTGGACGCTGAAGCGACCATCAGCCAAGACAACCGCGTTGTTCTGYACGTTTGGTAYGACAACGAATTCGGTTACAGCTGCCAGGTGGTTCGCGTGATGGAAGACATGGCCGGTGTAAACCCGCCAGCATTCCCGCGCTAAGCCTTAGCCGCACCTGAAAACGCCCCGACTTGTCGGGGCGTTTTTGTTTGTGTGGCTGCCTGGCTGGCCTACGGAGTCGGCGAAATATTTTGTGATAAATCGCTTCCGGAGCCGTCGCGTCAAAGTGATAGGTTTGCCCGCGATCAAAAAGACCTGAGGACCACTTGTATGCGTTTTATCGCAAAGCCTTGCGCAGCATTGCTATTGCTGGCCAGCACCGTCTCTTTCGGCAACCTCGCCATGGCGAATGCCCAGCGGTCGGATATCGACAGCATCGTGCAAGATGCCGCCCAAGCGGTGATGCAGCAGTACAACATTCCCGGCCTGGCCATTGCGGTGACCGCGAATGGCAAGCAGCAGTTCTACAACTTCGGCGTGGCCTCAAAGGAAACACAACAGAAGGTCACGAGCGATACGCTGTTTGAAATCGGCTCGATCAGTAAAACCTTCACGGCCACCCTGGCGACCTACGCTGAGGTCAACGGTCAGCTTTCACTCACTGACCACCCCGGCAAATACCTGCCTGAGCTCGCGGGTAGCCCGTTCGACAAAGCGACGCTGATCAACCTGGCGACCCATACCGCAGGCGGCTTCCCCTTGCAGGTGCCTGATCAGGTGCAGAACAACCAACAGCTGATGGACTACTTCAAGGCGTGGCAGCCGACGTATGCGCCGGGTGCTCAACGAACCTATGCCAACCCCAGCATTGGGGCGCTGGGCATGATTACCGCAATCAGCATGAAGATGCCGTTCGCGGTGGCGCTGGAACAGCGACTCTTCCCGGCACTCGGAATGCCCAACAGCTTCATCAACATCCCGGCGAGCAAGCTGTCGCTCTATGCTCAGGGTTACAACAAGCAGGATCTCCCGGTCAGGTTGAATCCAGGTGTGCTGGGTGACGAGGCCTACTCGGTAAAAACCAGCTCCACGGACCTGATTCGCTTTGTCGAGGCCAATCTGGGCGTTGCGAAGGTCGAAGCAAAACTCGGTCGCGCACTGATGGAGACGCACAAGGGCTATTTCCAGCTAGGTCCAATGACTCAAGACCTGATCTGGGAACAGTACGATTACCCGGTGCAACTGAGTGCGCTGGTTGAAGGCAATGCCGACAAGATGATTTACGACAGTCATGTCGTCACGGCATTGAATCCGCCACTGGCACCACAGGAGGCGGTCTGGGTCAACAAGACGGGGGCGACCGGCGGGTTCTCTGCTTATGTGGCCTTCGTCCCAGAGAAGAAGTTTGGCATTGTGGTGCTGGCCAACAAGAGCTACCCCAACGAACCCCGGGTGCGCCTGGCGCATCGGATCCTGAGTGAACTGGATTAATGCTCGCTGGCGGAGGATTGAGTGGCGGCCGATGTGAACTCTCCAGCGTTGCCGCGCCAAGCCCTGGCTGCACATGAAAACGCCCCGACTTGTCGGGGCGTTTTCATGTGCAGCGGTTCATTATAAGGAGCCATTAGACATCATCTATTAAATTGGAAGTGTTTATGCATCATTTGCTATGTCCGGTCAGTGCAGTGTAGTTATATCGTTTTATTCTTGATGTGTGCCAAATCAGAACGCTGTAAAGATCGACAGGTTATCGCTATAAAAATTCAATAATAAAAAAATCCTCAAATAAAATAAGCAGTTGCAGTTGGAAGGTGTTGTTACTTGCTTTACATGGATCCAATACAGGTTGCGTTGAATAATTGACGCCATTTTATTGAATGGTTCGATGC
>NZ_JBFTLU010000008.1:0-23797 GCF_056396605.1 Pseudomonas sp. 05T35 | reverse complement strand
GTGGATAACCCGTTCATGGCTGGCTCAGTCGCATAGCCGGCATAGCCTGCAGCCACATGATTATTTTTTAACCAGATAACAGATAACCGAACCTGCACCCAAYCCTGCAGCTCGCCCTGAAGTAGTGCCTGACCCCGAATCTAACTTCTGCATTTGATCGTCCAACGTCYGGGCTTTACGCTTGGTGAGATCGGTGAGTTACGCCAGGAACTGCAACAACGGCTGGGGCAACGTTGCCCATTGAACCCATGATTTTTTTCAAGGAAGCCACTCATGTCTACGGTAAAAACCGCACTGATCATCGGCGCCTCACGCGGCCTTGGCCTGGGGCTGGTGAAAACCCTGCTGGCCGACGGCTGGCAAGTCACCGCCACGGTGCGTAACCCACAGAACGCCGAGGCGTTGCAGGCACTGGGCAAGGTACAGATTGAAAAGCTCGACATGGACGATCAACAAGCGGTGATCGCCCTTAGTCAACGACTCAAAGGCCAGGTGTTCGACCTGTTGTTCGTCAACGCCGGCGTCAAAGGTCCGGAAGTGCAGACACCAGGCGGCGCGACACTGGCCGAGGTGGGTCAATTGTTCTTCACCAACGCTGTAGCGCCAATCAATCTGGCCCAGCGCTTCGTCGGGCAGATCCGCGAAGGCAACGGTGTACTGGCGTTCATGAGCTCGGTGCTCGGCAGCGTGACGATGCCTGATGCGCCAGAACTGGCATTGTACAAGGCCAGCAAAGCGGCGCTGAATTCGATGACCAACAGTTTCGTCACGCAGTTGGGCGAACAGAAACTGACCGTGCTGTCGCTGCATCCGGGTTGGGTGAAAACCGACATGGGCGGTGAAGGCGCGGACATCGATGTCGACACCAGCACCCGCGGGCTGGTCGATCAGGTAAACGCCTATGCCGGCAAGGGTGGGCATCATTTTGTGAATTACCGCGGTGAAACGATTCCCTGGTAAACACCACCCATCCCCCTGTGGGAGCGAGCCTGCTCGCGATGACGGCGTGTCAGTCGACGTCAATGGTGTATGACACACCGCTTTCGCGAGCAGGCTCGCTCCCACAGGTTATTCATCGTCCTGTCGGACCAGGCTTGCCCGAAAAGCGCTTTTGTTCGAAACTCTGCACTTCGCCCCCCGCGGCGACCCTGGATCAGCAGACAGGGCAACACTGAGCTGGCGAACCTGAACCCAATTTTCAGAGGAGCCGGCAAATGCCTGCGACCCGTATCTGGTTAAAAAATCCCCTCGCGATCTTCACGGCCAACGACCTCGATGCCCGTGGTGGCCTGGTGCTGCAAGACGGTTTGATCGTCGAAGTACTCAAGCAAGGCCAACAACCCGCAACACCCTGCGGACAAGTATTCGATGCCCGCGAGCATGTGATCCTGCCGGGACTGATCAACACCCACCATCACTTCTATCAAACCCTGACCCGCGCCTGGGCACCGGTGGTCAATCAGCCGCTGTTCCCCTGGCTGAAAACCCTCTACCCGGTCTGGGCCCGACTAACCCCTGAAAAACTCGCGCTGGCGACCAAGGTGGCCCTGGCTGAATTGCTGTTGTCGGGTTGCACCACTGCCGCCGACCACCATTACCTGTTTCCCGAGGGGTTGGAAAACGCCATCGACGTGCAAGTCGAAAGCGTCCGTGAACTCGGTATGCGCGCCATGTTGACCCGTGGCTCGATGAGCCTCGGCGAAAAGGATGGAGGCCTGCCGCCCCAGCAAACCGTGCAGCAAGGTGAAGTGATTCTCGCCGACAGCCAGCGCCTGATCGCCGAGTACCACGAACGTGGCGAAGGTGCGCAAATCCAGATCGCCCTGGCGCCGTGCTCACCCTTTTCGGTCACGCCGCAAATCATGTCGGCCAGCGCCGAACTGGCGAATACGCTCGACGTGCGCCTGCACACCCACCTTGCCGAGACCCTCGACGAAGAAGACTTCTGCCTGCAACGCTTCGGCCTGCGCACCGTGGATTATCTGGACAGCGTCGGCTGGCTCGGCCCACGCACCTGGCTGGCGCACGGCATTCACTTCAACCCCGACGAAATCGCCCGCCTCGGCGCGGCGGGTACGGGCATTTGCCATTGCCCGAGTTCGAACATGCGCCTGGCATCAGGCATCTGCCCAACCCTGGAACTGACGGCTGCCGGCGCACCGCTGGGCCTTGGCGTTGACGGTTCCGCGTCCAACGATGCCTCGAACATGATCCTCGAAACCCGTCAGGCGCTATACCTGCAACGGCTGCGTTATGGCGCAGAGAAAATCACCCCGGAACTGGTGCTGGGCTGGGCCACTCAGGGGTCGGCGAAGTTGCTCGGTCGCAGCGACATCGGCGAACTCGCGGTGGGCAAGCAAGCGGATCTCGCGTTGTTCAAACTCGATGAGCTGCGCTTCTCTGGCAGCCATGACCCGATCTCGGCATTGCTGTTGTGTGGCGCGGATCGTGCAGACCGGGTGATGATCGGCGGCAAATGGCGAGTGATCGACGGGCAAGTCGAAGGGCTGGACCTGAAAGGCTTGATTGCCGATCACAGCCAGGCGGCGCGGCAATTGATCGCCGGCATCTGACCGGACGCCATCGTGGGCAAGGGCTGGCCCTGGCCCACGCTTGCCGTCACCCAGGCTTATGGGGGGGCTGGATGAACCGACCGGTCAGGTTTTGCTAATTGTTTCTACAGGCATCTGTAGAATGCTCACTATCTGTACCTGATGAGAAAAGAATATGTACGACTGGCTGAACGCCCTGCCCAAGGCAGAATTGCACCTGCACCTGGAAGGCTCGCTGGAGCCTGAGTTGCTGTTCGCCCTGGCAGAACGCAACAAGATCGCCCTGCCGTGGAACGACGTCGAAACCCTGCGCAAGGCCTATGCCTTCAACAACCTGCAAGAGTTCCTGGACCTGTATTACCAGGGCGCCGATGTGTTGCGCACCTCTCAGGATTTCTACGACCTGACCTGGGCCTACCTGTTGCGTTGCAAGGCGCAGAACGTGATTCACACCGAACCGTTCTTCGATCCGCAAACCCATACCGACCGTGGCGTGCCGTTCGAAGTGGTGCTTAACGGCATCGCCAGCGCGTTGAAAGACGGTGAACAGCAACTGGGTATCACCAGCGGTTTGATCCTCAGTTTCCTGCGCCACTTGAGCGAAGAAGAGGCCCAGAAAACCCTCGACCAGGCGCTGCCGTTCCGTGATGCGTTTGTCGCCGTCGGCCTGGACAGCTCAGAGATGGGCCACCCGCCGAGCAAGTTCCAGCGCGTGTTCGATCGCGCTCGTCATGAAGGTTTCCTGACCGTTGCTCACGCTGGTGAAGAAGGCCCGCCGGAGTACATCTGGGAAGCCATTGACCTGCTGAAAATCCAGCGTATCGACCATGGCGTGCGCGCCATCGAAGACGAGCGCCTGATGCAGCGGATCATCGACGAGCAAATCCCGTTGACCGTTTGCCCGCTGTCCAACACCAAACTGTGCGTGTTCGATGACATGTCCCAGCACAACATCCTCGACATGCTTGAGCGTGGCGTGAAGGTTACGGTGAACTCGGATGACCCGGCGTACTTCGGCGGTTATGTCACCGAAAACTTCCATGCGCTGTATACCCATTTGGGCATGACCCAGGATCAGGCCAAGCGCCTGGCGCAGAACAGCCTGGATGCCAGACTGATCAAGCCATAAGCTTCACCGCAAAACCAAAGTGGGAGCGAGCCTGCTCGCGATAGCGGTATAACAGTCACCTTCAATGGTGAATGTCATGGCCTCATCGCGAGCAGGCTCGCTCCCACATTGAGTCGGTGTTTAACCGACTTGCGTGACCTCGCTCAACTCCTCCAGCGTCTTGCCCTGCGTCTCCATTCCGAACAACCAGACCACGCCCGCAGCAATGGCGAAACACATCGCGCCCAGGGCGAACACCCCGCCCTGCCCCGTTATCGGGAACACCAGCCCGGTGACCAATGGCCCGAGCAACGAGCCGACCCGGCCAATCGCCGAGGCAAACCCGGAACCGGTGGCCCGCGCTGAAGTGGGATAGAGCTCCGGGGTGTAGGTGTAGAGCACGGCCCACATGCCGAACAGGAAGAACTGCATCAGCAGGCCCGAACTGATCAACAGGCTGACGTTGCCGCCAAACACCGCGCTCTGCCCATACAAAAACGCCATCACACCACCACCGAGCAAGGTGATGATGCACACCGGCTTGCGCCCCCAAAGCTCCACCAGCCAGGCAGCCATGAGAAAACCGGGAATTCCGCCAAGGGAAATCAATACGGTGTAATACACCGACTGAGTCACGGCAAACCCTGACTGCTGCAGCAATGCACTGAGCCATGAAGTCAGGCCATAGAAACCAAGCAAGGCAAAAAACCAGACGCTCCAGATCATCATCGTGCGTTGGCGATACAAGGGTGACCAGATTTCATTCAAGGCCGAAAGAAAGTGCCCCGGACGACTCTCGACTCTGGGTAAACGAATCGGCTCCGGCAGATCGGTGCGCCCCAGCGAGCTCCGCACCTTGTCTTCAATGCGCCGCAAAACCCGGTCCGCTACCGCGTGATGCCCGGCCTGTTCCAGCCAGCGTGGTGACTCGGGAATGAAGAAGCGGATCGCCAGGACAAACACCGCTGGCACCGCCAGCACCAGGAAGATGTCGCGCCAGCCAACCAGCGGTAACAGGAAGTAAGACAGCACGCCCGCCGCGACAAAACCCAGCGGCCAGAAGCCATCCATCAACGCGATGTAGCGCCCGCGTCGTTTGGCCGGGATCAACTCGGACAACATCGATTGGGCAATCGGAAACTCCATGCCCATGCCGATCCCCAGAAGCACTCTAAACAGCGTCAGCGTCTCGACGCTTTGCGCCGTAGAACAGAGATAACTGGCGATGCCCCACAACACGATGCYCCACTGAAACACCGGCTTTCTCCCGAAGCGGTCGGCAAGCATCCCGGACAAAGACGCGCCAAGCACCATGCCGAAGAAGCTCGAACTGGCCAGCAACCCGGCCTGCGCCGTGCTCAGAGCAAACTCGGCTTTGATCGAGCCCAAGAGGAACGTCATCATTGCCAGGTCCATGGAGTCGAAGAAAAATGCCAGGGCAATGATGATGAAAATGATCCGGTGATAACCACTGATGGGCAGTCGTTCCAGACGTTCTGCCGCGCTATAGCCTTGCGTTTCCATGCCGTATCCCCCATTCGATAATCCCCGAATCGAGTGTGCGGGATCGCCTGGGGTCACTATTGCTGGATACGACCTGGCCACAGCTCTGAGCGACGTCTGAAACCTCTGGCCACAGACGTCGATTTCAACGGTTGCTAGAGCGCCATTTCCAACTCGGCCTCTTTGGCGAACTGATCGATTTCACGCTGACCGGCCGCAGTGATCTGCAGAACACGTGTGTCGCTGGGCAGATTCAACCAACCGGACTGCATGAACAGCTGCAATACCGCTGCCCCCAGTGTGCCGCCCAGATGCGGTCGGCGCTCGCTCCAGTCAGGGCAGGCGCAGACTACTCGGGAAGTGCTGTGGGCCAGGGCCTGAATGAACACGCCGTGGGTTGCCAGCTGATTGGCACCTTTGTGGGTCACGATGACACGCTTGTCCAACTGTTCGATCCAGCCGGCATCGAGCATTCGCTGATACAGATCGGCTGCCAGGCTTCCCCCCAGATGGTCTTCACAGAGCCTGGCCCGAAGCAATGACGAAGGCGCCGTACGCACTTTCGTCGATGGGCTGGTGCACTTGAGCAACTCTGGAACCTTGCCTGGCAAACTGGCCAGTGTGGCGCTGGCCAGCGCTTCAACCGCCGCACCGATTTCGGGAGCGGCAAGCCGGAAAAACCGCTTGCGCCCACGCTCCTCGACTTTCAACAGTCCACCGCTGGACAAACGCCCCAGGTGCGCATTGGCCGATGACGGCGACAAGCC
Organism: Pseudomonas sp. 05T35; assembly: GCF_056396605.1. NCBI lineage: Bacteria > Pseudomonadati > Pseudomonadota > Gammaproteobacteria > Pseudomonadales > Pseudomonadaceae > Pseudomonas > Pseudomonas sp. 05T35. The sequence goes on along the minus strand of NZ_JBFTLU010000008.1, from coordinate 17,867 downwards.
TGCCAGCAATGCCAACTCCTCGGATTGCCGTGCAGTACCGTCCATCAAGGCCCACATCATTGCGCTACGCTTCGGGTCTGCCAGCAACGTGGCTATCTGGCTGATGCAAGGTGCATGTTCCATGTATTCACTCCCTGTTGAATCATTTGTCTACTGCTCTGGGACATCTTGACCAGTAATGTGCTGCCGGCCAAGGCGCGAAAACCGCCAAAAGCCGGGCGGTATAAGCAACGGATGCGACGAACCTCTTCGAAAACCCCGACCGGGCTCCACAACGATCAGCACAGCGTCCAACCGCTTTGAGCGAGACATCGCAACGTCGCCGACAACGGTGCGACACCAGGCAGGCGCTAGTATATGCGCGATGATCTTCGGTTCCTGCCGGCCGGAAGCTTTTGGAGGTGATAGTTCCTGCCAGAATTTTCCCTATTTGCCTGCGACTACTCGCCCGCACCGATCATTGCTGGCAATTGGGCCGACAATTGGGCACATCGTGACTTGAGCATTTCACTCAGCAGGTTCACCGGCTTACTTAATTGAGCGCGATGCGCGCACAGCAAATTCAGCGGTGCGCGTTCGCAGAGCAACGCCGGCATCAGCACTTTCAAGCGCCCGGCCAACACATCGCCGGCGACATCCAGCCAGGACTTGTAGGCAATTCCGGCACCGGCCACCGCCCACAGACGCACTACGTCCGCATCATCACTGAAGCGATCACCGCTGACGGTCAGGCTCATTTCCCGCTTTCCATCATGAAAACTCCAGTGGTCGTGAACCCGGCTACCCAGCATGTACAACAGGCAATTGTGCTGGGCCAGTTGCTCCAGCTGGCGCGGTTCGCCATGCCGTGCGAGATAGTGCGGTGCAGCACACAGCACGCGACGGTTGTCCGGAGCGATCGGCAGCGCCACCAGGCTTGAGTCTTCCGGTTCCCCGTAGCGCAGGGCGATGTCCACCGGTTGGCGAAACAGGTCGGCAATCCGGTCCCCCAACAGCAGGCGTACCGTCAGTTTTGGATGCTCGCGCTGGAATTCGTCCAGCCACGGCAGCAGCAAATTGCGACCGAAGTCCGAAGGTGCCGACAGCTGCAATACGCCGCTGACCTGATCCTGTCCGCTGGCCAGCAAACGACGTCCTTCATCCAGATTGCTCAGCGCCGCGCGGGCGTACTCCAAAAAGCCCTCGCCCTCTGCGGTCAGACGCAGACTGCGAGTCGAACGCGCCAACAACCGCGCGCCCAATTGCTGTTCGATCCGCTTCAGCGCGGCGCTGGCCACTGCCGCAGACAGGTCCATGACCCGCGCCGCCGCAGACAGACTGCCCAGGTCCGCAGCCCGGACGAACAACTGCAAGTCATCGAAACGCAGCATCAACCCACCTGCATTATCAAAAAAATATTGAAAGAGACTGTTCTTTTAGCCGGTTTTATCTTCAAGAGAAATAACCAATCATCCCTGCCATCGAATGCCCCATGAGAATTGCGCCATGAAAGCCATTGCCTACTACCGTTCGCTGCCCATCAACGATCCAGAATCGCTGCAGGACATCGAACTGCCCGAGCCGGTTGCAGGCCCACGGGATTTGCTGGTTGAAGTCAAAGCCATCTCGGTCAATCCGGTGGACACCAAGGTTCGCCAGAATGTCGCGCCCGATGAGGGTGTCGCAAAAGTGCTTGGGTGGGATGTGGCCGGCGTGGTCAAGGCGGTCGGCAGCGACGTCAGACTGTTCAAGGCCGGCGACAAGGTTTACTACGCCGGCTCCATCGCGCGCGCAGGTGGCAATAGCGAACTGCATGTGGTGGACGAGCGCATTGTCGGCCATATGCCCAAGTCCCTGAGCTTCGCCGAAGCCGCCGCGCTACCGCTGACCGCGATCACCGCGTGGGAGCTGTTGTTCGAACGCCTGCAAGTGCGCGAAGGCAAAACCGCTCAAGGCCAAAGCCTGCTGATCGTCGGTGCTGCGGGTGGCGTGGGCTCGATCCTGACTCAACTGGCCAGCCAGCTCACCGCACTGAACGTCATCGGCACTGCCTCACGCCCGCAGACCCAAAGCTGGGTACGCGAACTGGGCGCAGACCTGGTGATCGATCACAGCCAACCGCTGAGCGAAGAGCTCAAGCGCGCCGGCCACCCTCAGGTGACACACGTTGCCAGCCTGACCGAAACCGACCAGCACTTCGAACAACTGGTCGAAGCCCTCGCGCCTCAAGGCAAGCTTGCGCTGATCGATGATCCGAAGGCACTCGACGTGACCAAGCTCAAACGCAAGAGCCTGTCGTTGCACTGGGAATTCATGTACACCCGCTCGCTGTTCGAAACCGCCGACATGCTCGAACAGCACAAGCTGCTGAACCGGGTGGCCGAGCTGATCGACGCAGGCACATTGAAAACCACAGTCGGCGAACACTTCGGCACGATCAATGCGGCCAACCTGCGACGCGCCCATGCACTGCTGGAAAGCGGCACATCCAGGGGCAAGATCGTCCTCGAAGGCTTCTAGGGTTTTAGATGACGGTGTGTTCGGCTTGCTGTTTCAGAAACGACGCACACCGTCAGTCCGAGGATTTGATCCGCGTCACAAATCCGATTTGATTCAGGTCTACAATCGAGCTTCCCGCAATGCAGTCTTTTAGGTGAGGAAGTCAGCAATGAAGATCCTGATAAAAGAATTGGCAAAATCCCAGTGGCAGGTTCGCCTGGACAACCACGCGGTGAACTTCCGCAGTGAAGCTGAAGCTCGCGCTTTTACCTCGACCCTCGAGGCTCGCTTGCACGCCCCTCATCAACTCCCCCAACGTCAGCAACGAGCAACCGGCTGACTCAAGTCGCGGCTTGCGCTGCCCGGGCAACTTGCAGCCGACGGGTGAGCATCGCGACGCTCACCACCAACATTCCGCACAGGCTGATGACCATCGCCATCGGCATCGCGGTGCCGTCGTGCAGCACCCCGACCAACGCCGCCGCACCTGCAGCAACACTGAACTGCAAGCAACCGAGCATCGCCGAAGCGCTGCCTGCGCGCGCGCCCTGCCCGCTCATGGCACACGCCGATGCATTGGGAAGGATGCAACCCAGGCTTGCGATGCAGATGAACAACGGGATCAGCAACGGCCACAAATGCTCGGTATGCAGTGAACTCACCGCCAGCAAGCTCAGGCCTGCCGCCAGATAAATCCATACGGTGCGCGCCAGCAAAAAGGCCGGGCCACGTTTGGAGAGCAACCGGGCATTGACCTGCGCCACCAGAATGAAGCCCGCGGCGTTGGTGCCGAACAACCAGCCGAAGTGCTCGGCCGGAACACCGTAAAGCTTGATGAAGACGAAAGGCGAACCGGCGATGTAGGCAAACATCCCGGCAATCGCAATGCCGCCGGTCAAGGCATGTCCGAGAAAGATCCTGTCAGTGAGCAGACGACCGTACTGACGCAAAGCACCCGACAACGGTTGACGCGGCTGGTTCGCCGGCAAACTTTCCGGCAGACCTAGCGCAACCGCCAGGGCTGACAATGCGCTGAACACCGTCAAGGCGATAAAGATCGACTGCCAGCCATACAGGTTGACCAGCAGACCGCCGAGCATTGGCGCAAGAATCGGTGCCAGGCCCATCACCAGCATCAGTTGGGAAAAGACTTTCGCCGAACCCACCGCGTCGCACTTGTCGCTGACTACCGCGCGGGAAATCACCATCCCGGCGCAGCCGCCCAACGCCTGAACGAAACGGGCCGCGATCAGCCACTCAAGGCTCGGCGCAAACGCGCACACCAGCGATGCCAGAGTGAACAGACCGACGCCCACCAGCAATGGCATGCGCCTGCCGAAGCGATCGGCCACCGGGCCGTAAGCCAATTGACCGATCGACAGGCCCAGGAAATAAGCTGCCAGGGTCAACTGGACGTGTTTTTCATCGGTGCCGAAAGCTGCTGCCATGGCCGGGAAGGCCGGCAGATAGAAATCGATGGCCAGCGGCCCGAAAGCGCTTAGGGCGCCAAGAATCAGAATGGTACGGAGGTTCATCAGGCGTCCAGTTTTACGTCAGTCGGCAGCACGACAGTCTAACTGCGCCTGGACGCCTTGAACATTCCGATAGGTCGCTAACTATTAAAAAGGTTCACGCCAGCTTGACCGCGTAACCTTCTTCGCTGATCAGGTTGATCACCTGCTCTGCCGACAACGCGCTCTCGACACCGACCTCCTTCGCCGCGAGGTCGACCCGGACACTGGCCGCCGGATCCTTGGCTTTCAGTGCCTCGGTAATGGCCCGAACACAGTGACCGCACGACATTCCTTGAACGTTGAATACTTGCATGAGATAGCTCCTTTGATGAGGTTGAAACCAGTCTTGAGCTTGCCACGGTGGCAAGGTCAAGTTCTGCAGTGATCTGCCGGGCTGGCAATCGTCGCCGCGCTCGGCCAAGCTTCGCCATCAATGACTCAAAAGCAGGAGATGCAGCCATGCGCTGGTCAGCTTTCAGCCTATTCGGCATGCTCAGTCTTTTCGCCGCCGCGCCCTCGGCCAGCGCCGAAGACTATGGTGTGTTGATCATTTCTCGCGAGCGCCTGGAAGTCGCGACCTCGTGCGAGATTGGCGTGTACATCCAGGATCAGTTGTCGGCGCGGTTGTTCCAGGAACAAAGCACTTCGTTCAATTTGCCGCCGGGCAACTACTCCTTACGGCTCAAACTGCTGCCCGGCCAGGCGCCAGGTTGCAGTGCCGGGATGCTGGCCCCGGGTTCGCAGAACATCACACTACGGGCGGGTGACCTGTTGAAATTCCGCATTGCCATGAATCAGCAAGGGATGTACCTCAAGCCCGCCGCATTGGGGTATTGAGCACATTCCACCTGTAGCAGCTGGCGAAGCCTGCGTTCGGCTCGGTCCGCGCTCGGGCGCAGCAGTCGCAAATCCTGTGTCCGCGATCAACCTGACACACCGCRGTGTCTGATTTCACGACCGCTACGCGRYCGAACGCAGGCTTCGCCAGCTGCTACAGGGACCGCGTTGGTTTCTTGAAGGACACCATCAAGATTGGCGCTTGACCTTGCCCGCATGGCAAGGTTGATCCTGTGGGTCATCTCTACAGGGAGTAAGACCGATGTCCGATTCCACCACCTTCGATCTGCCGATATCCGGCATGACCTGCGCCAGCTGTGCCGGACGTGTCGAGCGTGCGTTGAGCAAAGTTGTCGGTGCCAGTGCCGTCAGCGTCAACCTGGCCACCGAGCAAGCGCGCGTCCAGGCCCCCCGCGACAGTTTGCCTGCTCTCATGGAAGCCGTGCAGCAAGCCGGATACAGCGTGCCCGCACACAGCCTCGAATTGAGCATCGGCGGTATGACCTGCGCCTCGTGTGTCGGTCGGGTCGAACGTGCCTTGAATAAAATCGCCGGGGTGAACAGCGTCAGCGTCAACCTGGCCAACGAACGCGCACACCTCGAGCTGCTCACTCAGATCAATCCGCAGATATTGATCGATGCGGTCAGCAAGGCCGGTTACACCGCCAGCGTCTGGCAAGCCGAGCAAGCCACCGATAACGATCAAGTGCAGCGGCTGCGCCGTGAGCGCTGGAGTTTGCTGCTGGCAATCGTGCTGGCCTTGCCGCTGGTGCTGCCAATGCTGGTGCAGCCGTTCGGCCTGCACTGGATGCTCCCGGCCTGGGCGCAGTTTGCATTGGCGACGCCAGTGCAATTCATCTTCGGTGCACGCTTTTATGTCGCCGCATGGAAGGCCGTTCGCGCGGGCGCCGGCAATATGGACCTGCTGGTGGCCCTGGGCACCAGCGCCGGTTATGGCTTGAGCATTTACCTGTGGGCCACGGTCAGCGCCGGCAGAATGCCGCATCTTTATTTCGAAGCTTCGGCGGTGGTGATTGCGCTGGTGTTGCTCSGCAAATACCTTGAGAGCCGCGCCAAACGCCAGACCGCCAGCGCCATTCGCGCTCTTGAAGCCTTGCGGCCGGAGCGAGCGATTCAGGTGATCGACGGCCGCGAACAGGACGTCGCCATCAGCGCGTTGCGCCTTGGTGACCTGGTGCTGGTCAAACCCGGTGAACGTTTCCCGGTGGACGGTGAAGTGATCGAAGGCCAGAGCCATGCCGACGAAGCGCTGATCAGCGGTGAAAGCCTGCCCGTGCCCAAACACCCCGGCGACAAAGTCACTGGCGGCGCAATCAACGGCGAAGGCCGGCTGCTGGTTCGGACTCAAGCGCTTGGCGCAGAAACCGTGTTGGCGCGAATCATCCGTCTGGTCGAAGACGCCCAGGCCGGCAAGGCACCGATTCAAAAGCTGGTGGATAAAGTCAGCCAGGTGTTTGTACCCGTCGTGATGTTTTTAGCGCTGGCAACCTTGATCGGCTGGTGGCTGTACGGCGCACCGCTGGAAACCGCGGTGATCAACGCGGTTGCGGTGTTGGTGATCGCCTGCCCTTGCGCCCTCGGCCTGGCAACACCGACCGCGATCATGGCCGGCACCGGTGTGGCGGCGCGCCACGGCATTCTGATCAAGGACGCCGAAGCACTGGAGCGCGCCCATGAAGTCAGCGTGGTGGTGTTCGACAAGACCGGCACACTGACGTCCGGCACGCCGCGCATCGCTCACTTGAGTGCCATCGACGGCAACGAAGCGAGCCTGCTGCAACAGGCCGGCGCCCTGCAACGCGGCAGCGAACACCCGCTGGCCAAAGCCGTGCTGGACGCCTGCGCCGAGCGTGACTTGCCGGTGGCCGATGTCAGCACCAGCCAATCACTGACCGGTCGCGGCATTGCCGGCACGCTGGACGGTCGCCGATTGGCGCTGGGTAATCGCCGTCTACTAGAAGAAAGCGGCTTGAGCGCCGGTCTCTTGAGCGACTCCGCCAGCGCCTGGGAAGCCGAGGGTCGAACCTTGTCATGGCTGATCGAGCAAAGCCCCGAGCCCAAGGTGCTCGGCCTGTTCGCCTTTGGCGACACCCTCAAGCCTGGCGCGCTGCACGCCATCGAAGCACTCAATGAGCAACACATCGGCAGTCACCTGCTGACCGGCGACAACCGTGGCAGCGCCCGAGTGGTCGCCGAAGCGCTGGGCATCAGCAACGTTCACGCCGAAGTACTGCCGGCCGAAAAAGCCTCGACCGTCTCTGAGCTGAAAAAGACCGGCGTCGTGGCGATGGTCGGCGACGGCATCAACGACGCTCCAGCGTTGGCGGCGGCAGATATCGGCATCGCCATGGGCGGCGGCACTGACGTGGCGATGCACGCGGCCGGGATCACCTTGATGCGCGGCGATCCTCGCCTGGTGCCGGCAGCACTGGAAATCAGCCGCAAGACCTATGCAAAGATCCGTCAGAACCTGTTCTGGGCCTTCGTCTACAACCTGATCGGCATTCCGCTGGCAGCCTTCGGCTTGCTCAACCCGGTGATCGCCGGTGCGGCAATGGCCTTGTCCAGCGTCAGCGTGGTGAGCAATGCTTTACTGCTCAAGACCTGGAAACCGAAAGACCTGGAGGACGTTGAATGAACATCGGCCAAGCAGCCCGACACAGCGGCCTGAGCGCCAAGATGATTCGCTATTACGAATCGATCGGCCTGCTCAAGGCAGCGCATCGCACCGACAGCGGCTACCGCATCTACGGCGACGACGACCTGCACAGCCTGGCGTTCATCAAGCGTTCACGCGATCTCGGATTTTCCCTGGAAGAGGTCGGCAAACTGCTGACCCTCTGGCAGGATCGCCAACGGGCCAGCGCCGACGTCAAGGCACTGGCCCGCCAGCACATCGACGAGCTGAACCAGAAAATCCGCGAACTCGGCCAGTTGCGCGACACCCTGCAGGATCTGGTGGAACATTGTCAGGGCGACCACCGCCCGGACTGCCCGATACTCAAGGAACTGGCGTCGGGCTGCTGCGCCGAGCCCGCTCGCTCCTGATCGCCAATACCTTCAGCACCAGCAAGGTGCTGAGGGGGATCCCGTGAAACAGCAGCACCACCGCGCCGGGTGCCCACACGTTGTAAAACGGCGCGGCGATCAACATGCCGACGCCGAACCCGGTCATTTGCAGCAAGGTCAGAACGCTGAAAATCGGCAGGCGCAGGCTGTCCGGTTCACGCTGCAAGCGCGACATCAGCCCGACCTCGGAAAAGCCATCCCCCAGGCCCGCTGGCAACGCAAACAGCAGCAAGCCGTAGAGGCTCTGTTGCTGGAACATCAGGATGAAGCCGCTGGACATCAACAACACGCCGAAAAAGAACCGTCGCTCCAGGTTTGAGTTTTCCGAGCCTGGCAAGCGGCTGGCCACCCGTGCTCCGATCAACTTGCCACACGCCCATACTGCCAGCATCAGGCCCAGCGTAGTGCTGGCGGACTCGGGTGTCAGCAGTTTGGAAATAATCGGGAAACCCACATTGTGCGCGGCACTGCCGAGGGTGTCAGCCATCGCCAACGCGAGCATCGCAGCGATGACCGGCGAGCTGCGCAAGCCTTGGCGTAGCGCGCTCCATTCGTCACGTTTGTGGGTTGGCTCGGCTTTGAGTGCCGGTCGGAAAAACCGTAACGGCACAATGAATAGTGCCGCCAACAGATAAGTGACGACGTTCAGTGCAAACACCGTTTCGAAGCCGAAACCAGCCACCAACAGCCCGGACACCAGACTCCCGCCAACCATCGCTGCGGACGAAGCCGAAGTGATCCAGGCATTGGTCTTGAGCAGTTGCTCCCCGGCGATCATGTGCGGCAATTGACTGTTGAGGCCGATGGCAAACATCGAGTTGCCGAACCCCAGACCGAAAGCGATCACCGGTAATAACAGCACTTGCTGCGACACCGGCAATACCAGCAACAGACCTAACAGCCCGGCACGCAGCAGGTCGAAGGCTATCAACGGTAAGCGTCCGCCCCAACGACGATAAAACGTCGTGCCGGTCAAACTGGCAAAAACCCCACCGGCCACGCGGCTGGCGAGAAAGATCCCGACGCTCATGGCGCTGTTGCCAAGCATATAAACGTAAGTGGCCAGCGCCACCATATTGAGAAACGCACCGAAGTCCGAGACCAGTCGCGCAGCGATGATCAGTTGGGCGTTGCGGGTGGACTGGTGGGGCTTAGAGTCGGTGTTCACAATCATCCTTGACCGAGCGTTGCCTTGGGTGCCCAGTTAACGCGATTTCACAACCTGCGGATACTCATGTGGGAGCGAGCCTRCTCGCGATGAGGCCGGCACATCCAACATTGAGGTTACCTGACACACCGCTATCGCGAGCAGGCTCGCTCCCACAGTGGTTCAGTGTTGAATTTTATTTTTGGGCAAGCRCACACGCGACTGTCCGATCATCGAACACTTATTGCCGTCTTGCGAGACTTGCCGCTCTGCTTCAATTGACCAAATTAACCAGCTGGTACAATTTATCTCCACAGGCGGGTCACCCTCGACCCACGCCCACAATAACAATGGAGAACGCCCTGATGTCCCCTATCGTTCTGGTGCTCAACGGCCCGAACCTGAACCTGCTCGGCAGCCGTGAGCCGGCGACATATGGCCACGAAACCCTGGCCGACATCTCGGCCTTGTGCGGTCGCGCTGCCGAAGAGTTCGGCCTGGCGGTGGAGTTTCGCCAGACCAACCACGAGGGCGAATTGCTCGACTGGATTCATTCGGCACGCGGTCGTTGCGCCGGAATCGTGATCAACCCGGCGGCCTGGACACACACTTCGGTAGCGATCCGTGACGCGCTGGTCGCCAGCGAGTTACCGGTAATCGAGGTGCACCTGTCGAACGTACATGCTCGCGAGCCATTCCGTCACCACTCGTTCGTATCGGCCATCGCCACCGCAGTTCTCTGCGGATTCGGCAGCCACGGCTATCGCCTGGCGCTGGAGCATTTCAGTCAACGCTTGAAGGGATAAGCCACATGTCGCAGAACAACACGGTACTCGCAGGACTCATCGGCGCCGGTATCCAGGCGTCTCGAACCCCCGCGCTGCATGAGCGCGAAGGTGATGCCCAAGGCCTGCGCTACCTTTATCGGTTGATTGACCTCGATCAGCTGAAACTCGACAGCGGCGCCCTCCCCGACCTGCTGATGTCGGCGGAACGGATGAACTTTACCGGTCTGAACATCACCTTTCCGTGCAAGCAGGCGATCATCCCGCTGCTCGACGAACTCTCACCGGAAGCCCGAGGCATTGGCGCCGTCAACACCGTGGTGCTCAAGGACGGAAAACGCATTGGCCACAACACCGACTGCCTCGGTTTCGCCGAAGGTTTTCGCCGTGGCTTGAAGGATGCTGCCCGCGAGCGCGTCGTCCAAATGGGCGCTGGTGGTGCGGGGGCTGCGGTGGCCCATGCGCTGCTAAGCGAAGGTGTGCAGCACCTGAGTATTTTCGATGTGGACGTCAGTCGCGCGCAAAGCCTTGCGAATAACCTCAATCAGCATTTCGGCAGCGACCGGGCCTGTGCCGGCAGCGATCTGCCAAGTGCGCTGGTGCAGGCCGATGGACTGGTGAATACCACGCCGATGGGCATGGCCAAACTGCCCGGCATGCCAGTGCCGGTGGAGTTGCTACGGGCTGAATTGTGGGTCGCGGAGATCGTTTACTTTCCACTGGAAACTGAACTGCTACGCAATGCCCGTGCCTTGGGTTGCCGTACGCTGGATGGCGGCAACATGGCCGTGTTTCAGGCGGTAAAGGCCTTCGAGTTGTTCAGTGGCGTGGCGCCGGATGCACAGCGGATGCTCGCGCATTTTCAAAGCATGAATGGCTGAACACATCACAGGCAAGTTGATCGTTCCCACGCAGCGTGGGAACGATCTGCACTCTGCAGACGGTGAGCTTCAGGCCTGCAAATAACGCAGCACTGACTCGCAGATCATCTCGCGATGACGTTGCTTGATCGCGTCATCCGGTAAGTCGATCTGAAAAATCTCACCAAAGGTATGACGATTCGACACCCGGTAAAAGCAGAACGAACTGATCAACAAGTGCACGTCCAGCGGATCCAGCCCACTGCGGAACACCCCCTCCTCGGCACCACGACGCAGAATCACGCCTAGCGAATCGAGGATCGTATTGTTCATCGCCTTGATCGCTTCGGACTGCTTCACGTACTCGGCGTTGTGAATGTTCTCGATGCTGACGATGCGCACAAAATCGACGTTGCGGTCATGGTGATCGAAGGTGAATTCCACCAGCCGCCGAATCGCCTCACGCGGTTCCAGCTCAGCCAGGTGCAAGCGACTTTCAGTGCTGCGGATGTCGCCGTAAAGCTTCTCCAGCACCTCGACGTAGAGCTGTTCCTTGCTACCGAAGTAGTAATAGATCATCCGTTTCGAGGTGTGGATACGCTCGGCGATCGCATCGACACGAGCACCGGACAGACCCTGTTGAACGAACTCGACAATGGCTTCTTGAAGAATGTTCTCGCGGGTCTTTTCCGGGTTGTTCTTGCGACTCTTGCGCGGCTCGATCAAGGGTTCGTCGGGCGCGACGGTGAGTTCTGTGGTCATTCTCATTCCGGGCTCATGGCCTTCACTGCACAGCTGGCGATTATGGGCCGCACGCTGCAGTGAAGGAAGCTTCGCCACGGCCGTTTACCCCCTGCGTTTACCATTTCCCTACAACTTGGCGTGACGCAAACCTCCGCTGCGTGATTTCGCCATTGCCGCCAGGCGCACCGCGACGTTGGCCGCACCATATCCGGCATAACCGTTTTTGCGCTGGATGATTTCAAAGAAGAAGCGCCCTTCAAACGGTTCGGTGTACACATGAAACAGCTCACCGCCCTGGGCATCGCGGTCATACAGTACGTTGTAATAGGCGAGCTCACTGAGGAACTCGTCATCGAAATCAAAGCGTGCCGCGAGGTCATCGTAATAGTTGAGCGGGATGTCCAGCAGCGGTACACCGGCTGCTTTAGCACGACTGACTTCAGCGAAAATATCGTCGCAGTCGAATGCAATGTGGTGCACACCGGAGCCGCGATAACTGGACAAGGCGTGAGAGATCGCGGTGTTGCGGTTCTCGGAAATATTCAGCGGTAAACGGATCGAACTGCATCGGCTACGCAGCGCGCGGCTTTTCACCAGGCCGTAAGGGTCAGGCAACACCACTTCATCGTCAGCTTCGAAATCCAGCAGGCTCTTGTAGAACAGCACCCAACTGTCGAGGCTGTCCGCCGGCAGCGCCATCGCCATGTGGTCGATCCATTTCAGTCCACCACCGGTGGCTGCCGTCGGATGCAGCCTGAAGTCGGTGCCGTAGACATCCGCGTTTTCATCCACCAGATAAATCAGGCTGCCATCCGGCGCGCGGACCGCCGCCAGCTCCAGTTCATTGGGGCCGACCAGACCGCGGTAGGGTTGCCCTTTGTACGCCACCGCTCGGGCCAGCGCACTGGCGCTGTCCTTGACCCGCACTGCGGTCGCACACAATGACGGCCCGTGCGCTTCAAAAAAGCTGTGGGCAAACGAATAGGGTTCAGAGTTGAGGATCAGATTGATATCGCCCTGGCGCAGCAGCGTAACGTTCTTGGAGCGGTGTTCACCGGCCTTGACGAAACCCAGTCGCTCCAGCCAATGCGAGAGTTTGGCGCCAAGACTTTCGTCCACCGCGAACTCGAGAAACTCGATGCCGTCGTACTCACTGGCCGGCGGTGTGGCAAACAAAATGTCGAGGTTCGGTGTGGGCGTCGCTTGTTGCTGCAAACGCGCTCGGGTCTTCTCTTCCAGATACAGCAAGGAGCGCAGGCCATCGGCGGYATTGGCCCGTGGTGGCGCGGCGCGGAATCCGTCATTGAAAACTTCCAGTGACAGCGGCCCGGTGTAACCGCTCTGGATAATCGGCGCGAGAAAACCCGGCAAGTCGAATTCGCCTTGTCCGGGGAAGCAACGAAAATGTCGGCTCCACTCCAGCACGTCCATCGCCAGGATCGGTGCGTCGGCCATTTGCACAAAAAAAATCTTCTCGCCGGGAATATCCGCGATAGCCCTTGGATCCCCCTTGAGCGACAAGGTATGAAAACTGTCCAGCAACACGCCCAGATTCGGATGATCCGCCTGGCGGACGATGTTCCAGACCTGTTGATACGTGTTCACGTGCCGACCCCAGGCCAGCGCCTCATAACCGATCCGCAAGCCACGAGCCCCGGCGCGCTCGGCCAGCAGTCGCAGATCATCGACCAGAATCTGCTCATCGCCAACGCTGTCGGCCGAGGCGTTGCTGCACACCAGCACCAGGTCGGTACCCAGTTCCTGCATCAGGTCGAACTTGCGCTCGGCGCGCTCAAGGTTGCGCGGCAGGCGGTCGCGGCGGCAGCCTTCGAAATCACGAAACGGTTGAAACAGGGTGATGGCGATGCCGAGGTCAGCGCACATCTGTTTAATTTCACGCGGGCTACCATCGTAGTACAGCAGGTCATTCTCGAAAATTTCCACCCCATCGAAACCCGCTGCGGCAATGGCTTCGAGTTTTTCCGGCAGGGTACCGCTCAAGGAAACGGTGGCAATGGAACGCTGCATGTTTCGACTCCCGGTGGGATGGGTTGATCTTGTTAGAGGCACGACACGGCTTTTCGTAGCAGCTGGCGCAGCCTGCTGCTACAAGGGCTTGCGTTTAACTTGGGGCAAATTATTGGCTGCATGGATGTTACGAGCAACGCAAAGTGTACCAACCGGTTAGTTTACTGTGCGATTATCGAACACAATGGCGGTTGGCGAATTGACGATTTTTCGCTCACTGCGCACCATCGGCAGCACATCGAGTCCGGTCATCAACCACCGGTCGAAGTGACCAACGACCCAGAACACACCATAAAAAATTCAAAAATCGGGTACACGCTCATGCTTGCATTCAACGCCTCGCTCCGTTGCTCTCTCCTTCATTCCCCGTGCCTGGCGCCTGACCGCCAACCGCCTTCGAAGCTTTCTGGCGCCCGCGACCGAACCCGGTCCGCATGCTGAACACGCGCTTTGGTTGCCTCAGCCAACACTGAGCCAACACAAACACTCAGCCGATCAATCATCGTTTTCACCCTGCGCATGCGCGCACCCCGACGATTGATCACGCGCCCATGAAGTCCCGACGAGCCTTGCTTGTCAGTCATTGAACGGATGGCACAGATGATTCCTTCTCAGAGCTCTCACACAGAAAGCGCCCGCACGGCCTCGAGCCTGGGTGTCGCGTCCGGCGGCATCGGCGACAAAATCCGCGGCGCCATGGCGGTCGGCAAAACCCGTTGGGGCATGCTGGCGCTGGTGTTTTTCGCCACCACCCTGAACTACATCGACCGCGCCGCACTGGGCGTCATGCAACCGATCCTGGCCAAGGAAATGAGCTGGACGGCGATGGACTACGCCAACATCAACTTCTGGTTCCAGGTCGGTTACGCCGTCGGCTTCGTGCTGCAAGGCCGACTGATMGACCGGATCGGCGTAAAGCGCGTGTTCTTCTGCGCAGTGCTGCTCTGGAGCCTGGCGACCGGTGCCCATGGCCTGGCGACTTCGGCCCTGGGCTTTATGGTCTGCCGCTTTATTCTCGGGCTGACCGAAGCTGCCAACTACCCGGCCTGCGTGAAGACCACCCGGCTGTGGTTCCCTGCCGGTGAGCGCGCCGTGGCCACTGGCATCTTCAATGCCGGGACCAACGTCGGCGCGATGTTCACGCCGATGCTACTGCCGCTGATCCTCCACGTCTGGGGCTGGCAAGCCGCGTTCCTGTGCATGTCGGCACTGGGCGGGATCTGGCTGGTGTTCTGGGGCTTGAAGTACTTCAACCCGGAAGATCACCCGTCGGTGAAGCAATCGGAACTGGACTACATCCAGAACGAAGCCGAACCGGAACAGGCACGCGTACCGTTCTCGCGGATCCTGCGGATGCGTGGCACCTGGGCCTTTGCCCTCGCCTACTCGATGACCGCGCCGGTGTTCTGGTTCTACCTGTACTGGCTGCCGCCGTTCCTCAATCAGCAATACAACCTGGGTATCAACGTGACCCAAATGGGTATTCCGCTGATCATCATCTATATGACGGCCGACTTCGGCAGTGTCGGCGGTGGCATTCTGTCCTCGTTCCTGATCGGCCGTGGGGTCAACCCGATCAAGGCCCGGTTGATGTCGATGCTGCTGTTCGCCTGCTGCATCATCGGCGTGATCATGGCTGCCGGCTCCAGCAACCTGTGGGTCGCGGTGTTTGCCATTTCGCTGGCCATCGGCGCGCACCAGGCCTGGACCGCGAACATCTGGAGCCTGGTGATGGACTACACGCCCAAGCACATGATGAGCACGGTGTTCGGTTTCGGCGGCATGTGCGCCGCCATTGGCGGGATGTTCATGACCCAACTGGTCGGGCACATCCTGACCATCACCAATAACAACTACACCGTGCTGTTCACCATGATTCCAGCGATGTACTTCATTGCGCTGATCTGGCTGTACTTCATGGCACCGCGCAAGATTCCGAAAATCGACAACTGACGCTACCTCTTTCGCAGGCCTGGTTTCAGGCCTGCTTTTTTTGTTTGCACGGTTGCCGATTTCGTCCCTCTTTCTTCCGTCCATGGAGATCACACCATGTCTCTGGGTAACCTGAGCATCGCCAAACGCGCGCTGATCAGCTTCGGCCTAATCGCCCTGCTGGTGTTGTTGCAAGGACTGTTTGCCCTCAAGCAGGTGGCCGAAGTGCGCGCCACTGGCCAGCACACCGAAAACGTCTCCCTGCCCAGCACACGCTACCTGGGGGAAATCCGCGACTACATTCTGAGCATTCGCGTGCTCAGCCTGCGCATGGCGCTCAACCGCGAGCCGAAAGTACTCGATGGCACTATCGCCCGCCTGCACCAGGTGGAAGGCTGGCTTGAGCAAACGCTGAACAGGTTCGCGCCCCTGGTCGACGACTACAACCGCGTGCAGTACGAAACCTTTGTCAGCACTGTAAAGAGCTACCGACAGGCGCTGGATCAATACGAAGAACTGTCCCGGCAAAACCGCAGCGAGGACATGAGCGCGCTGCTCAACGGAAAAATCCAGGATTACTCGACCCAGACCGGCGATCAATTCACCGAGCTGATGAACCTCACCGCCAGCGAAGTCAGTCAATCGGCCAGCCATGCCGACGGGCTTTACGCCCAGGTAAAAATGACCGTGATCGGCGCACTGATCGCTGTTGCCCTGCTGACCTCATGCCTGGCCTGGCTGCTGATCCGCAGCATCGTCATGCCCATCCGTCAGGCTGTGCGTGTGGCCGAGCAGGTTGCCGACGGTGACCTGAGTGCACCGATCCTGAGCCAGGGGCCCGATGAAACCGCCCGTCTGCTCAGGGCCCTGGCAAGCATGCAAAACAGCCTGCGCGACACCCTGCAACTGATCAGTGATACGTCGAACCAACTGAACGGTGCGGCGCAACAGATGAGCCAGAACACCGGGCAGGACTCCAATCGTTTGCAACAGCAACACAACGAAATCGAGCAGGCCGCCACGGCAGTCAATGAAATGACTGTCGCCGTCGAAGAAGTCGCGCGCAACGCGGTCTCGACCTCAGACACCACGCGCCAGTCGACGATAGAGGCCACTCAGGGCCAGGCGCGAGTGATCGAGACCCTCGATTCGATCCAGGCCATGAGTGCCGAAGTCGGCACCGCGCTGCAACAGGTTCAGACCCTGGCCGAACAATCTCGGGAAATCGGCAAAGTACTGGACGTCATCCGCGCCATTGCCGAACAGACCAACCTGCTGGCCCTCAACGCCGCCATCGAGGCCGCAAGAGCCGGGGAAGCCGGGCGCGGTTTTGCCGTGGTCGCCGATGAAGTGCGAGCCCTGGCCCACCGCACCCAGCAGTCGACCCGGGAAATCGAGCAGATGATCGCCCGGGTTCAGGGCGACACCGACAGTGTGGTGCTGTCGATGCACGGCAAYAGCCAGCGCGTGGCCCAGACCTTGTCGATCGCCGAACAGGCCGGCCTGGCCCTGACGCAAATCACCTGCGCCATGGAGCAGATCCACGAGCGCAACCTGGTGATCGCCAGCGCCTCGGAAGAACAGGCACAAGTGGCCCGGGAGGTCGATCGCAACCTGCTGAACATCCGCGACCTGTCGCTGGCAAGCGCCGATGCGTCGACCCAGACCAGCGCCACCAGTCGGGAGTTGTCGCAACTGGCGGCCGGCTTGCAGAACCTGGTCGTGCGTTTCAGGTTTTGAGCGCAATCAGCTTCTGCGCTGTTGCCAGGCCGCCGCCAAACCGCTGAGGCAAATGATCGCGATACCAATGACCGTGGTCAGGCTCGGCGTGTGGGAAAACAGCAGCCAGCCGAGCAGTCCGGCAAACACGATCTGACAGTAACCAAAAGGCGCCAGCAGTGCCGGTGCGGCATGCCGGAATGCCTGAGTCAGCAACAGATGCGCAGTCATCCCGCAGCTACCCAGCGCCAGCATCAGCAGGCCATGAGTCAAGCTCGGCACTTGCCAGAACATCGGCACCAGTGCGCTCATGACCAGGGTGTTGCACAAACCGGCAAAGAAGTTGCTGGTGGTCGGGCTGTCGATCTCGCTGAGCTTGCGCGTCAATAGTTGATAGAAGCAGAAAAACAACGCCGAGCAGAACGGCAGCAACACCGCCGGAGTGAACAAATCACCGCCCGGATGGACGATGATCAACACGCCGATAAACCCGCAAATCACCGCCAGCCATTGCCCGCGCGTCACCCGCTCACCGAGCAATGGCACCGACAACGCAGTCACCAGCACCGGTGCAAGAAAGTTGACCGCCGTGGCTTCCGCCAAAGSAATGAACAACAAGCCCGTAGTGAACAACAGGCTGGTCCCGAGCAAGCACAGTGCCCGCAGCAATTGCAGCAACGGGCGCTTGGTGCGCAGGACGCGCAAGCCGGATTGCGGCAGAAAAATCCCGGCC
>NZ_JBFTLU010000007.1:0-27076 GCF_056396605.1 Pseudomonas sp. 05T35 | reverse complement strand
GTTGTGCCGTGCCTTTGAGCGCCGCGACCTGTGCGCCGGGGGGCAGAAAATGCAGATCATCTACTTGCCGGGTGACGATCTGTAGATCGTCACCCGGTAAACTGGCGCATCAGGAATCGTCAGGGCAGTTTCGGGAAAATCAGGATCTCCAGTTCGCCCCGTTTGTAGTGCTTGCCATCGATCGGCAGCAGCAAGACTTCCTGCTCTTCCAGGGCATTTTTCACCCGCATGACCACACCCACCGAACCCTTTTTACGGGCTTCGGTCATCCATTGCTGGACACTGTCCATATCAACTTTGCGGTGTGCGGCTTCAGGGAAATCAGTACCGTACTTCAACTCGCCCACCGTGTTGTACAGGTCAACTTGTGGGCGCTTCAGGCGCCAGGACAATGCCGAAGCCGCGCCCAGGTCGTTACTCAGCAGCGAAGTGGTCTCACTCAATTCCTGAACATGCTCGGCGATGAACTGGTCAGGCATTTTGCTGTTGACGATGACTGCAGGCATGGCGGCTGGCAGCAGGGCGACCAGTAGCCAGATTCCCAGCGCCGGAGTGGCCCAATAGGCCAGCGGCCGGAGAGCTTGCAGGGCATTGGCGATGATCCAGCCGGCCAGCACGATGAAGCCCAGCGACAGGGTGAACATTTCGGTGTTTTCAAAGATCGGCCTGGTGATCTGCAGATAGATCAGGACAATCAGGGCAATCGTCGCGATCGCGACGTTGATCAGGCCGTTGATGCGAATCGCCCGGCCACGGGCCTCGCTCACCAGATCGATCAGTGTACTGGCCATCAGCAAGGCCAGCGGCAGCAGGCACGGCATGATGTACGTCGGTAGCTTGCCTTTGCTCAGGCTGAAAAATACCAGCGGCAGGAGCATCCACAGTAACAGGAAGCCGGTGGTGTTCTGAGTCTTGTTTTTCCAGGCCTGAACCAGTGTCGATGGCAACAGGGCCGCCCACGGCAGGCTCGAAACCACCATGATCGGCAGGAAGAACCACCACGGCCGGGTGTGCTGGGCATCTTCGGCGGCGAACCGGCGAATGTGCTCGTGCCAGAAGAAGAACCGCCAGAAATCCGGTTCGTGACTATTGATCGCCAGTACCCACGGCAAGCTGACGATGATGGCGACGACCAGCGCTACCAGGCCATAGCGCAGCAGTTCACCAAAGCGCTTTTGCCAGATCATGTAAGGCAGTGCGATCAACACCGGCAACAGCCAGGCAAGGAAGCCCTTGGTCAGGAAACCCATGCCACAAGCGAAGCCGAGCAAGGCCCAGGCCCCGAGTTTGCTGCGTGGGGTTTTGTTATCCAGGGCAAACCACAGGGCAACCAGGCTCAGGTTGACCCAGAAGGTGAACTGCGGATCGAGGTTGGAGTAGCCAGCTTGGCCGGCGATCAGGCCGAAGCTCATGTRGAGCAGGGCGGCAGCGAAACTTTTGCGCGGATCGTTCCACAGGCGACGGGCGATCAGATACGCCAACCACACGCTCAGGYCGGTGGCGACTGCCGAGGCAATACGCRCGCCAAACAGGTTCTCGCCGAAGATCGCCTGACCGATGGCAATCATCCAGTAACCGGCAATGGGCTTCTCGAAGTAGCGAAAGCCCATGAAGTGCGGAGACACCCAGTCACCGCTCAGCAACATCTCCTGGCTGATCTGCGCGTAACGGGGTTCGTCAGGAATCCATAGCCCGTGGCCGACCATCGGCAACAGGTAGAACAGACCGAAGGCCAATAACAGGCAGGGTAGAGCCCAGCGCTTGATCATTTGACTCGTGCTCCCTGCGACTTCATTCGGCGGTTCGGATTGCTGCGTGAGCAATCAGTAAAGTGATACGTGACGAGTATTATTTTTCGCTTCATGGGACGGCCTTGATACCGGAAGACGTTGCTCGGTTTTTGGTGTTTTGGTTACGACGTTCGATGCTGCGCCGCTCTTCTTCAACAAAGACGCGTGCAGGGGCGCAGGCATCGCTGTGGCGAGCCGGTCGCATTACTCGGCAAAAGGATAAAGTCGACGCATGACATTTCTGGGCCTCCTGGCAGCGGACTGGACGGGTGTAGGTGGGTGAGCCGTTGTGAGCGGGCACCGCATGCTACAAGTGGAGCGTCGAGTCTTCCATTGAGGATTTCCCCCAAACAGGCATTCAAGCGTGAAATCCCCGGATTTTCAGTAACTCGCTGAAAAAAATAAAGTTATTCAATTTGTTTCGAATGTACGCGAGCGCTGGCGAACTGCCGTATTGGCTTTGTTTTTTGAGTTCGTTAACAGCGCTGGCGTGTCCTGGCGAACCGTATTATTTGCTGGCGAATCGCTTATCCAGCACGGTTGGCCAGTCCCCGGAATTCACAATGCCGAGCACTTTCAACTGCCCGTCAGCCGTCACCGAAACGAACAGGGAGCTGGTGTACTGACTGGTGGGAGCATGCTTGAAGCCGGTTTGTTTCTCGAAGTCGCTGATACAGCCGCTGTGCGTGACCAGGACCAGGTTGCGATGTGCCGTTTTGTGTGCGACCACATCGTCACGCATGGTCTTGCCACATTGGGCCAGCCATTCCTGATTCGACGCCTCTTTGCCAAACATGTACTGCGCGGTTTGCATCGTGCGGGTCGCCGGGCTGCTGAACACATCCGCATGGTCCATGCCCAGGGCGTTGAACCCCTTGCCGACGTCCGTCGATGCCGCGCTGCCTACCTGGGTAATGCCATCGGCCGGGCCCAGGCACGGGTTTTTCGACTGATCGCAGCGTTCGGCATGTCGAACCAGCACCACCACATCGCCTGCCTGCCAGTGTTGGAATACGCCAGCCGTTGCCATGTGATCACTTTCCGCCAGCATCGCTGGAGACCGGGGCCACAAGGTGAACCCCGTGACCAGAGCGGCCACTATCACCGCCGACGCCGCCAGCGTGACCTTCAGAAACCGTTTTTTGACCGCTCGTTTAGGCGAGTCCTTGGGTAATACAGTATTAACCACGCCTTTCACCTGTAAGTCGTATTGAGACGAAGAATGTCGATTCCGTTCAAGCAGTCAGGATAGACAGTTCACGGAAAACGCGAGCATTGAAGGTCGATTTGTGATGATCAATGTAGAGGCGGGCAAGTGGGGGATAAGTGAAACGAATGTGAAAATTTCGCTGGAACGCTTAACCCACCCTTAACGACAGCTAATTGTTTGATTTTAATTGCATTGCCATCGATCAGAGAGGCCTGCGCCAAGACCTCGTGCGAGGTCGTCGGGAAGGCGGCGTGCAACCGCGCCACGGCCGAGACCATGCTCAAGCCCAACCCGTTGCCGGGTGTGTGACGGCTCAGTTCTGAACGATAGAGCCGGCGAAATACCGCCTCGCGCTCGTCTTCCGCAATTCCCGGACCGTTATCGACTACCCGAATACCGATGCCCGTTGCGTCGCTGATGACGCTGAGACTGACGCTGCTATGGTCGGGTGAGAACTTGATCGCGTTGTCCAGCAGGTTGCAGCAGGCATCGAACAGCAGTTGCGCATCGCCAGCGATCAGTGTTGGCTGCGCGCCGGCATGGAACGCCAGGCTGATGCCGCGCTCCTCAGCCAGTGGTTCATAGAGTTCGGTGGCATCGGCGCCGATCAGGTTCAGATCGACCGGCGCAAAGTGGCTGCGTCGTGCGCTGTCTTCAATTTCGGAAATGCGTAGCAAGGCACGGAACGTCATCAGCAGACCCTTGGCCTCGGTCAGGGCCGAATCAATGCTGGCGGCGTATTCGTCCTCGCGCAGACCCCGCCGTTGCGCGCGCTCAAGGCCCGCAATCAGCCGGGTCAGGGGCGTGCGCAGGTCGTGGGCGATGTCGTCGCAGACGCCCTTGACTTCGCTCATCAAGCGTTCCAGTTCATCGAGCATGCTGTTGACGACGTTGGCGAGGCGGTCGATGTCATCGTTGTTGCCCAGGGTGGGCAAGCGGCTGCTCAAGTCGCCCTCGATGATGCCTTTGATCGAGTCGCTCAACTTGTCGAGTCGGCGCCGCGCGGAGTAGCCGAGGCCGATCGCACCTAACAGGCCGACCACCAGCAGCAGGACCCCACCGGAAACCAGCGCATGGACCAAAAGTTCGTCGAACTCGCCGATATCATGCATATCCTGGGCGACCAGCAAGGTTTTGCCGTCTTCCAGTTTATGAACGATAAACCGCACCGGACGGGAGCGATCATTGGTTTTTTGCCAGTCGAACTCGGCGGGTCGATCATATTTCTTGAACGCTGGCAGTTGATGAATGGCGCCGACAATGTACTGGCCGTTTTCATCGAACAAACTGTGGGGCAGGCGGCCTTCCGTATCCGAAATGGCGTGTTTGCGGATTTCCTCTTCCCGCAGTTGCGGGGTTTGCTGGCTGCGATTCTCTACCTGACGATAGAGCGCAGTGTCGGCCTCGGTCTTCAGGTAAAACGCGGTCTGCCAATAGATGTAGCCAAACAGCGCCAGAAACGAGCAGCCAAACAACCCGAGGAACATCAGGCCCGTGCGAAAACTGATGGTGCGCGGAATCTCACTCAGGTGAACGGAGAACATAGCCAGCCCCCCGAATGGTATGGATCATCTGCGGCTCACCTTCGGCGTCGATCTTGCGACGCAGGCGGCCGATATGCACCTCGATGACATTGGTGCGCTCGTCGTAGCTGTAATTCCACACGGCTTCAAACAACATGGTGCGCGTGACCACCTGTTCAGCGTTGCGCATCAAGTGTTCCAGCAGCGCGTATTCACGCGGAACCAGGTCGATGGTTCGGTCGCCACGGCGCACACTGCGGCGTAACAGGTCGACGTGCAGGTTGCCGACGCGCAGCTGGTTGTCCGGTTCGCGGGTGGCGGGTTCGGCACGGCGACGACTCAAGGCGTCCAGCCGTGCGGTAAGCTCGATGAATTCGAAAGGCTTGGTCAGGTAGTCATCGCCTCCGGCGCGCAAACCTCGAACACGCTCATCCAGCGCGCTCAGGGCACTGAGGATCAACACCGGCGTGCTCACGCTCGCCGCTCGCAAGGCGGTCAATACGCCCAGCCCATCGATGCCGCCCGGCAGCATCCGGTCGAGCACGATCAGGTCGAAGGGCTCGCTGAGGGCTTTGAGCAAACCGTCGCGGCCATTGTCCACACGGGTGACGGTAAACCCGTGGTCCTGCAGGGCTGCTTCAATTTCGCGAGCGGTGGAGTTGTCGTCTTCGACGACCAGAACGTGGGTCATGGGAGTTGAACCGGCCACTTGAACGGGTTAGAGATGGCATAGTGTGTCAAATCCAGGCAGGCGCCAACGTCGCCGCCGGATAAATAAAAGTTTAGGTTGAGAGAGAAAGCTCCTTGCGCATTCTAGTCGTTGAAGACGATGCCCAGACCGCCACCTACCTGTTGCGTGGTTTGACGGAAAGCGGGCATGTGGTGGATGTCGCCGAAGACGGCAACGATGGCCTGGCCATGGCCCTGGAAGGGATTCATGACGCGTTGATTGTCGACCGGCGCCTGCCGGGGCTCGACGGTATCGCCCTGGTGCGGGCGATACGCAGTCGCGGCCTGCATATTCCGGTGTTGATGCTCAGTGCTCAGTCGACCACCGCGCAAAAGGTCGAAGGCTTGCAAGCCGGTTGCGACGATTACCTGGCAAAACCCTACGCGTTCGCCGAGGTGCTGGCGCGCCTCGACGCCTTGCTTCGCGGCGCCGATCAACCGAGCGCAACAGGACGCAAGCTGCAAGTCGGCGAACTCGAACTCGACTGCGCGACCCGTACGGCGGTGCGTCAAGGCCGTAGCATTGTCTTGCAACAGCGTGAGGCGCTGTTGCTGGAAAAACTCATGCGCCATAGCGGTCAAGTGGTCACCCGCGACATGTTGCTCGACAGCGCCTGGGATTACACCTTCGATCCCAACGACAATGTCATCGACAAACATATCCATCGCCTGCGGCGCAAACTCGATGAAGGTTTCGAGCACTCGCTGATCAAGACCATTCCGGGCGCGGGTTACAGCTTTCAGGGCAGTCGCGAGCCCGATTAAATAAAAGTTTACCTGCAGGCGAACGCTCTGCAAGGCGCTGCTGGCTATCTTCGGCTGATTCGTGGACGTGCTCCACAATCGTTTCAGCCGGAGATCGCGTGCCAATGTCAGTTGCAACCTCATCGAGGCGTAACTTTTTATCAATATCGGTGTTGCTGGGCGTATTGATGCTCGGTGGCTGCTCGATGGTGCCCGCCTACCATCAACCGGAGTTGCCGCTGGCGGCAAACTGGAATGGCGCCGGGCAAACGGCCGCGGCACGGGGAAGGCAGTGGTGGAGCGAATTCCACAGCGCCGAACTGAATGACCTGATCACCCGCGGCCTCTCGGCCAATTACAGCCTTAAAGCCGCGGCCAGCCGCATCGAAGAGGCACGCGCTTCGGCCCAGGTGGTCGGCGCCGGGCAATATCCGACGCTGGCACTGGGCGGCAATGTCCAGCGTCAGAACAATTACGGCACCACCAAGAAAAGCAGCGTATTCGCCCAAGCGACCTACGAGCTGGACTTCTGGGGCAAGCAGCGCGCTGCTGCCGACTCTGCCGACGCGCTGGCCAATGCCAGTGTGTTCGACGCGCAAACCCTGCGCATGAGTCTGGGGGCGAGCATCGCCGACAGCTACTTCCAGGTCTTGTCGCTGGAAGAACGGCTGCGCCTGGCCCAGTCGATAGCCGACGACGCCAAGCAGGTACTCGATCTGGTCGAAGTCCAGGCCAGCCAGGGCGCCGTGTCCAATCTTGAAGTGGCGCAGCAACGCAACGCCTTGCAAACCTTCGAGGCGGCGATGCCACCTTTGCGTCAGCAACGCGATCTGGCGCTCTACCAATTGGCGGTACTGGTGGGCGAGACGCCGCAAGGTTTCCACCTGAAAAGCTTCGGTCTTGACGGTTTGCAGATGCCACGTCCGTCCGCTGGACTGCCCATCGGCCTGCTGCGTCAGCGGCCCGATGTGCAAGCAGCCGAAGCGCGACTGGTCTCGGCCAATTTCGATGTCGGGGTCGCCCGTGCGGCGTTCTTGCCGAATCTGTCGCTGGACCTGATTGGCGGTATCGACACCATTGCCGGCGGCAACATCTGGAGCGTCGTCGGCACATTGGCCCAACCGGTGTTCACCGGCGGCCAGCTCACAGGTCAATTGCACGTTGATCAGGCCCACGTGCAGGAACTGACCGCCAGTTACCGTGAATCGGTGATCGAGGCGCTGCAAGACGTCGAAACCCAACTGAGCGCCACCCGCGAACTGGATAAAAGCTTCGCCTTGAATCAGGCCGCGGTGGACTCCGCCCGCGAGGCCGCGAGGTTGGCGCAGGTGCGATATCGACTGGGTTCCACCGATTTCCAGACCTTGTTGATCGTCGAGCGCACCCAGTATCAGGCCGAAGACACGCTGTTGCAGGTACGCCTGCAACACCTGCTGGCCGCCGTCGGTTTGTTCCGGGCGCTGGGCGGTGATTTCACCCCCGACACTCTTGCTTCCCTTTCTCCTTCTCAGGCGTCACACCCATGAATGCTAAGCAACGCGTTGCGAACCCTCGCCATCGAGCACTCTCCTGGGCGCTACTGATTCTTCTGTTGGGCGCAGGTGCAGGTGGATTTCAGTGGGTCAAGCGGGCTCAGGCTGCACCGGCCAAAACCGAAGCCGCCGCCGTGCCAGTGCAACTGACGCAAGTCAGCCAGCAGGACCTGCCGATCTGGCTCAGTGCGATTGGCAACGTCCAGCCGCTCAACAGCGTCAATGTGCGGGTCCGGGTGGATGGCGAGTTGCAGAAAGTCCTGTTCAAGGAAGGCCAGACCGTGAACGCCGGCAGTTTGCTGGCGGTGATCGATCCACGGGTTTACCAGGCTCAGGTCGCTCAAGCGCAAGCACTGGTGGCCAAGGATCAGGCGCAACTGGCCAACCTGCGGGTGAGCCTGGACCGGGCCAGCAAACTGGCGGCCGCCAAGGCCGGGCCGACCCAGGACGTCGACACCTATCGCGCCGAACTGGCCGCGCAACAGGCCACGGTGCAGGCCGACCAGGCAGCACTCGATACCGCGCGCCTGCAACTGGAATTCACGCAGGTCAAGGCCCCGCTGACCGGGCGTACCGGCCAGCGCTTGCTGGACGTCGGCGCCATCGCCCACGGTGCGGAAGCCACGGGGCTGGTGACCATTACCCAGATGAACCCGATTTCGGTGGCTTTCGCCGTCTCCCAGGACGAACTCCCGCAGATCCTTGAAGAAAACGCCAAGGGCRCCTTACAGGTGGTCGCCATGACCCGCGACGGCCATCAGGAAATCGCTCGCGGCCGTCTGAGCTTCATTGACAGCCAGGTCGCTGCCGCCAGCGGTCAGATCCAGTTGAAGGCCGAGTTCGACAACAGTACCAACCAGTTGTGGCCTGGCGAATTGGTCAGCGCACGCTTGCTGGTCAACACCCGTCAGGACGTCACGGTGGTGCCGGCCAATGCCGTGCAGTTCGGCCGTCAGGGCAATTTTGTCTATGTGGTCGGAGCTGACCAACGGGTGCAACCGCGTCAGGTCGATGCAGCCGCCGTGGTCGATGGCAAGCAGTGGATTCGTCAGGGATTGGCCGCCGGAGAAACGGTTGTCGTGCAAGGCCAGTCACGCATTGCGCCAGGCGTCAAAGTCGCACCGATCAAGGCTGACGAAGCCGCTGCGCTGGCGGCTGCCACGCCGGTGGAGAGCGCACGATGAAAGGGCTCGCCGGACTGATTCAACGACGCGTGGGCCTGAGCCTGTTGGCGCTTGGGGTGATGTTGCTGGGCGCTTTCGCGTACTTCCAGTTACCGGTAGCACCGTTGCCTACGGTGGACTTTCCGACCATTCAGGTCACCGCCAAACTCTCCGGGGCCAGCGCCGAGACCATGGCTTCATCGGTCGCGACACCACTGGAAAGAGCTTTTGCCGCGGTTCCGCAAGTCACCTCGATGACCTCATCGAGCGCGGCCGGCAAGACCCAGGTGGTGTTGCAGTTCGACCTGTCGCGGAACATCGACGGCGCTGCGCAGGATGTGCAGACCGCGATCAACACCGCCACACCGAACCTGCCGAAGACCATGACCAGTACGCCGACCTTCAACAAGGTCAACCCGGCGGAAGGGACGGTGTTGTCACTGGCCGTGACCTCACCGACGCGCACGCTGCCGGAACTTGACCGTTACGCGGACAACTACATTGCCCAGCGTTTGTCGCAGATGCCCGGCGTCGGCCTGGTGGATTTCCACGGTGAGCAAAAACCGGCGGTGCGGATTCAGATCGACCCGGATGCGCTGGCCGCACGGGGCCTGAGCCTGGAAGACGTGCGCAGCGTGATCGGCGTCAGTACCGTCGATCAGCCCAAGGGCACCCTTGACGGGCAGACCCGTTCCGTCACGCTCGGCGCGACCGACCAGATGCTCGACCCACAGCATTATCGGGATCAGGTGATTGCCTATAAAAACGGCATGCCGATCAAGCTCGGTGACCTTGGTCGGGTAATCGCCGGTGCCGAAGATACCCAGCAAGCGGCACAATTGGGCGGTGAGCCGACGGTGATCGTCGACATTCACAAACAACCGGGTTTCAACTTGCTGTCGACCATCGCCACGATCAAGGCCAAGTTGCCCGAACTGACGGCATCGTTGCCTCGCGACGTGCAGGTTCAGGTGGTCGGCGACCGTACCCAGACCATCGAAGCCTCGGTTAACGACATGCAGTTCACTTTGCTGCTGTCGATTGCCCTGGTGGTCGTGGTGATCTTCGTGTTCCTGCGCAAGGCCACCGCCACGTTGATTCCCAGCCTGACCATTCCGCTGTCGCTGGTGTCGACCTTCGGCGTGATGTATTTGCTCGGCTACAGCCTCGACAACCTGTCGATCATGGGCCTGGCCATTGCGGTCGGCTTCGTGGTGGACGACGCCATCGTGGTGATGGAAAACATCGTGCGTCATCTGGAAATGGGCAAGTCACGCCTGCAATCGGCGGTCGATGGCTTGCGCGAAGTGGCGTTCACCATTGTCTCGATGACGGTCTCGCTGATCGCGGTGTTCTTGCCGATCCTGTTGATGTCGGGGATCGTCGGGCGCTTGATGCGCGAGTTCGCGGTGACGGTCAGCGTGGCGATCATCATGTCCTGCATCGTCTCGTTGACGATCACCCCGATGCTGTGTGCCTGGCTGCTCAAACCGCATGCCGAGAGCGAGGAGGGGTGTTTC
Source organism: Pseudomonas sp. 05T35 (assembly GCF_056396605.1). Taxonomy (NCBI): domain Bacteria; kingdom Pseudomonadati; phylum Pseudomonadota; class Gammaproteobacteria; order Pseudomonadales; family Pseudomonadaceae; genus Pseudomonas; species Pseudomonas sp. 05T35. The sequence goes on along the minus strand of NZ_JBFTLU010000007.1, from coordinate 16,865 downwards.
GCCCAGGCTTGCGAGCGGGCGTTCACCGGCCTGCACAATGGCTATCGCCGCAGCCTCGACTGGGTGCTCGACCATCAGCGTCTGACCCTCGGCGTGGCATTGGCCACGCTATTGGCGACCGCAGTGTTGTACGTGAGCATTCCCAAGGGCTTCTTCCCGCAGCAGGACAACGGCCTGATCCAGGGCGTCGCCGAAGCCGCTGCCGATATTWCGCCGATGGCCATGCGTGAACAGGTCAACCGTGTCGCCGAAGTCGTCGGTCATGACCCGGCGGTGGCCAAGGTGTATTTCTGGATCGGCCCGAACCCGACGGTCAGCCAGGGCAAGGTGATGATCAACCTCAAGCCGTTCAGCGAGCGCACCGACAGTGCCCAAAAGGTGATCAGCCGTCTGCAGCCAGCGCTCGATCAACTGTCCGGGGTCAAGGTCTACTTGCAGGCTAACCAGGACATCCAGATCGGTGGCCGCGCCAGTAAAACCCAGTACCAGTACACCCTTCAGGACCCGGACAGCGCAGAGCTGGATCACTGGAGCGGGGTGCTGCTGGAAAAACTCAAGAGCTTGCCGCAACTGCAACATGTGACCTCTGACCAGCAACAGGCCATTGCTCAGGCAACCCTGGTGATCGACCGTGCCACGGCCGCCCGTCTGGGCGTGACGGTGCAGGCCATCGACGACGTGCTGTACGACGCCTTCGGGCAGCGTCAGGTCGCGACGATGTTCACCCAACTCGACCAGAACCATGTGGTTCTCGAACTGGACCCGCACTGGCAGACATCCACCGCCACGCTGGAACACTTATACGTACGCGCCAGCTCCGGAACCCTGGTGCCATTGAACCTGTTGGCGAGCATCAAGACCGAGCAGGTGCCGATTATTATCAACCACCAAGGGGTATTTCCGGCCATCACCCTGTCGTTTGACCTGGCGCCCGGCCAAGCCCTGAGCGATGCAGTCAGCGCGATCAACCAGGCGTCTTTGGCGGTGGCGATGCCCGACTCTGTGGTCGGCAGTTTTCAGGGCACCGCCCAGGCGTTCCAGGACTCGTTGAAATCACAACCCTGGCTGATTCTGGCGGCCATTTTGACCGTCTATATCGTGCTGGGCGTGCTCTACGAGAACGCGATTCACCCGTTGACGATCATTTCGACCCTGCCATCCGCCGGGTTCGGTGCACTGCTGGCATTGATGCTCTGTGGACAGGACCTGTCGGTCCTTGGGATGATCGGCATTATTTTGCTGATCGGCATCGTCAAGAAGAACGCGATCATGATCGTTGACTTCACGCTGTCGGCCCAGCAGCGTGGCCTGTCTGCCAGAGACGCCGTGCGCGAAGGGTGCCTGTTGCGCTTGCGGCCGATCCTGATGACCTCGCTGGCGGCACTGCTTGGCGCGGTGCCATTGGCGTTCGGCCACGGTGCCGGCTCGGAGCTTCGCCAGCCATTGGGCATTGCTATTGTCGGCGGCCTGGCGGTCTCGCAGATCCTGACGTTGTACACCACCCCGGTCGTCTACCTTTGGTTTGAGCGTCGGCGTCGCAGCCAAAAACTCGTCGCGCAGGCCATCAAGGTGTGACGTCGGCATTCAAACACTGGAAAGACATGGATTCCAAACAAAGCCTGACCAAGAGGATTGTGATTGTTTTCGCACTGATGACTGCGTTTGTCGCAGGGGTCTTTGCGGTTGGCATTGTCGCGACCGTGCATATCGTTGAAAGAAAGCTCACCACCACCAGCCTGAGCGGTGGGCTGCAACGCCTGCTGCTGATGGACAACACCGATGACTGGACCCATCGACCGGAAAAAGACGAGCTGTTTTTCTTTGAGGGCGGACTAGGTGAAATGACCCCGGACGAACAGCTCAAGGCGCTGCAGCCGGGGTTTCAGGAAATCGTCTTTGGCGGTGAGGACTACTACGCCATGGTGAAGGTGGTCGAAGGGCGCCAATACGTCTTGCTGAAAGATCAGCGAAGCCATGAACAACGCGAACGCGTGCTGTACGCGGTGGTGATAGTCGGGTTCGTGTTGAGCATCCTGTTGGCGATTCTGTTGGGGTGGCTGCTGGCGCGACGCGTCATGGCCCCGGTGATCCGTTTGGCGCGTCAGGTGCGTCACCGCGATCAGCTACTGGAGCTCGCGCCACCGCTGGCGCCCGAGTACGCCGTCGACGAGGTCGGCGAGCTGGCGGTGTCCTTTGATCAAACCCTGGGCCGACTGCGTGAGGCACTGGGCCGGGAAAAACTCTTCACCAGTGATGTCAGCCACGAATTGCGAACCCCATTGATGGTGCTCGCCAGTTCATGTGAGCTGTTGTTGAGCAATCGTGCCCTGGATCAGCGCTCGATGGCCCAGGTCAGCCGTATTGCCAGGGCCAGCGATGAAATGCGACAGCTGGTCGACACGTTCCTGATGCTGGCGCGTGACCGGGACAACGACGCCGGTAACGGTGGCAACGCCTCCTTGAAAGAGGTCGCCGATGCGTTGGCGGAGATCTGGGGCAGGCTGATCCGGGAAAAAGGCCTGGAGTTCATCTACCTCGACGAGCAGACCTCAAACACCTACTACAACCTGACATTCCTGCAATCGGTGATGGGCAACCTGCTGCGCAACGCCTGGCACTATACTGATCATGGCTTCATTCGCCTGACCCTGCGAGATCATGGCTTCAGCGTGGAAGACAGCGGTATCGGCATTCCGGAAGAAAAACGCCATGCGATGTTCCAGCCCTTTGTCAGGGGCGACGAACATCGGGGCGAAGGGCTGGGATTGGGGCTGTCGCTGGTTCAGCGGATCTGCGCCAACCAGAACTGGCGAGTGGAACTCACCACCCGCGAACCCCACGGCTGCCATTTCGCCGTGGACCTGGCAGAGCGTCAGAAGCAACTCCTGCTCTAGCAGGCGCGGAAATGCCCGTTGGTCGGTTCGCCTGAAAGGTCGGTCGATTTGCGCTCTAGCAGATCGACTAACCGGTAAATCGATGACGCATTTCAAAGAGGAGAGTGATCATGTCCTATGTCGATGGCTTTGTTGCCGCCGTACCCACCGCCAACCGCGATAAATTCAAGCAACACGCCGAGTTCATGGCCGGCATTTTCAAGGAAAACGGCGCGCTGAGCGTGACCGAATGCTGGGGCGATGATGTGCCCCAAGGCAAACTGACCTCGTTCCCGATGGCGGTGAAACTCAAGGAAGACGAGACTGTGGTGTTTTCGTGGATCATCTGGCCGGACCGTCAAACGCGTGACACCGGCATGCAGAAGTTCATGGAAGATCCCAGGCTTAAATCGCTGGATAATTCAATGCCTTTCGATGGTCAACGGATGATCTTCGGCGGTTTCGAGATGATCGTAAACGTGTGAAGTATGTCGCATCATCCGGATGTCAGACGGGCCTGAAAAGGATGCAGGCTCGCCCCGGATGGCGCCCCGGTTATTCCGGAAGAGTGATTCGGCAACTCTTGCGATTACGGATTTCGTTATCCGTTGGCCGCTCTTTCACGAACTCGAAACGCGGCTCGCCCTCGTTGTAGGTGACCAGCCAACCCCACTCCAGCTCTGACTCATCTTGCCCGGGCTTCGGCGGCGTAGCCCACCAGGGTTCCTTGCTGACAATCTGGCGCATACCCCCTCCACGTGGTTTGGGTTCTTTCAACTATAACGTGGATGACTGAAGGCGCCAGAAATGCGTTTGGAGTAGGCCGGCAGACTGATGCCGGCCCACGTTCGTCAGCTTAAAACGGTTTGTAAGGCAGGAATTTTCCGTCCAGGGTGATCACCGCACGGGAACCACCTTCGGGATCTTCGACCTTCTTGATGTCCATCTTGAAGTTGATGGCGCTGATAATGCCGTCACCGAACTGCTCGTGAACAATCGACTTCAGGGCGGTGCCGTAGACCTGGATCATCTCGTAGAAACGGTAGATGGTCGGATCGGTCGGTACGCCGCTTGCGAGAGAGCCGCGAAGCGGGATGGTTTGCAACTGGGCGACGGCGTCGTTGTCCAGGTCCAGGTGCTGGACAACCACTTTGGCAGCCGCTTCCGGCAGTGGGTGTTGGCCGAGCAGGGCAGCCGTGACGTAGAGCAGGCTCAGGCCAGTGCCTTCAGTCAGGTTTTCCCAGGACAGGTCCTTGCGGGCCTTGGCTTCGAGGATTTTGCCGGTCAGGGCCAGCGTTGGGTCTTGATAAGCATGGGACTGTTGCATGGTGCTTCTCCTGCGGATTGATGGGGTGTGTGGTTCAAGCGACGTTGGCGACAGCCCGGGCGGGCATGGCGCAGGTGTCCGGGAAATCGGCTATCGAGACGAACTGCCGGGAGACACCGTCGAGCGCGTCGATGCCGCCACTTTCGATGTCGTAGACCCAGCCGTGCAGATTCAACGCACCTTGCTCCTGGGCCAGGCGAACGCTGGGATGAGTCTGCAGATTGGCCAGTTGAGCAATGACGTTCTCTTTGACCAGTGAGGTCAGGCGCGCTTCGTCAGTGCTGTGAGAACGGCCGGCGTTGATCACCTTGGCGCCTTCGGAGTAGCGCAACCAATTGGCGACGGCGGGCAAGTGGTCCAGGCATTTGCACTGGGCAATGGCGGTCATCGCACCGCAATCGGAGTGCCCGCAGATCACCACATCGGTGACACCCAGTACGGCAACGGCATACTCGACCGTGGCGGAGACACCGCCAGGCTCGGGGCCGTAGGACGGCACGATGTTGCCGGCATTGCGAATCACGAACAGTTCGCCGGGTTCTTGCTGAGTCAGCAACTCCGGCACGACACGACTGTCGGAGCAGGCAATGAACAGTGTTTTAGGCGACTGGGTAGAGGCCAGGTGCTTGAACAGGCTGGAGCGCTGTGGAAACGCTTCACGCTGAAACTTGAGGAAGCCATCGATCAACTCTTTCATGGTGAAGTACCTTGCCGTTGTGGTTGGCTGAAAGAATGAACGCGCACAGCTATAGCGTCCAAGATCGATGACTTATAGTTTTTATAGGCTAATCCTATAGTTGGAAGGGTTTGCTTATTTTAATAGCGGCGAAGGGCAGCGCTCGAACCAGCGGCTCGCCTGTTCGTAGGCATGGGCAAGCCAACGACCACGCATTGTCGGTGGTTGAAAGCGGGCAAGACATCGCGTTGGCGAATGAAGTGCTGGTGCTTGACTGCCCACTGCACGGTCAATGCAGTGGACGCCGACAAGCTGACCCGCATGCCGAATCTTCGATCAGCTCTTTGCGGCAAACAGCTTCAGAGCTTCAGCAAAACATTTCTCGGCGATGGCCGAGCGAGGTTCGGTTTTACGCATCACCAGACCCAGGGGCGCGAGAACACTTGCATCTGGAAGGTTGATAAAGGCCAGGTTCTCAATAGGATTTTCCAGGCCACTGCTCAGTGGCATGATCGAGCAGCAAAAACCGTCATGAATCGCCTGGAACAACTGATAAGTCGAATCGGTTTCGAGTATTGGCTGTGGGTCCAGCCCGCGGCTGCGAAAACTCAGGTCAATGGATTTTCGATAGTGCATGCCGTTGCTGATCATCCCCAATGGCAGCTCGGCAGCGTCTTCCCAGCTCATTTCCGTTCCTTCGAAATGGAAGTGGCGCGTGTCGTACAGCAAGCCGACGCGGGTCTCTCCAATTTCGAAAAAATCCAGATAGTTGGGATTCACGTGATCGAGGTAACAGATGCCCAGATCCAGTTGGTTGTTACCGATCCCTTCGATGATTTGGTCCGAACTCATCGATGACAGACTGAACTTGAGTTCCGGGAACGTATGGGAAAGCTCCTGAACGTAGCTGATGGGATTAAAGCCGCTGAGAGGCACCAGGCCCAGGCGCAAATTGCCGACTAACTGACCGCGACACGCAGCGGCCTCGGCGAACAGCCCGTCATGCGCAGCGAGCAGTGTTCGCGCCCAGGCCAGCACGCGTTCACCGGCCTGGGTGAAACCTTCAAAGCGCTGGCCTCGAGTGACCAGTTCCAGGCCCAGTTCATCCTCAAGATTGCGCAAGCGCATGGACAGSGTSGGCTGAGTRATGTGGCAGCGCGCAGCGGCCTGSCCGAAATGTCGAGTCTGTTCCAGGGCGATCAGGAATTTGAGTTGCTTGATGTCCACAATGGCACCTGCCGAGGGATGAAATTGATGTCAGTAAAGCAGGTAAGTGTCCTGATTAAAAACACGAAGAGTTGGGTCAGCAAACGATCTCACTGTCCTGCTTGTCAGTCCAATCACATGTATTGACCGGCCGATCGATTGGCTCTATCGCGTTCGAATTTAATTAAAATAAAGTATGACTGCGGATAAAAAGCCTTCGATAGAGGTGCTCGATAAACCGGTAGGCCAGAACGATTAGACACTGACTGTTTTAGCGAATTAGCCTCTGGCAATTGTTTTCAATATGGCCTGCCGGAGAATGACATGAGCGTTAAGTCGGATGCGTTATTTGTACCGTTGAATATGGCTGTGCTGACCGTCAGTGATACCCGTGAATATGCCAACGATACCTCTGGGCAATTGCTGGTCAGTCGATTGCTGGAGGCGGGGCACACCCTGAGTGAGCGTAACTTGCTCAAGGATGATCTGTATAAAATCCGCGCGCAGGTAGCCACCTGGATTGCCGATGAACATATTCAGGTCGTGCTGATTACCGGGGGGACCGGGTTTACCGGTCGCGACAGCACACCTGAGGCGGTGGCCTGCTTGCTGGATAAACAGATTGATGGCTTTGGTGAACTGTTTCGGGCGATTTCCATCCTCGATATCGGCACCTCCACGGTTCAGAGCCGGGCCTTGGCCGGGCTGGCCAACGGCACGCTGGTGTGCTGCCTGCCAGGTTCGACCGGCGCCTGTCGAACTGCGTGGGAAGGCATTCTTGCCGAGCAGCTGGATGCACGTCACAGACCGTGCAATTTCGTGCCGCACCTCAAGCCTGTGCAAGCCTGCGGGACGCGGGGATGAGCCAGTCTCAACTGATGCCTGTGGAGGAGGCCATCGACAGGTTGCTGGCGATGGCCGAAGCGCAACGCCTTCATGAAAGCGAGCCGGTACCGCTGAGTGAGGCACGGCAACGGGTGCTGGCCAGTGACCTGGTGGCAACCCTCGATCTTCCGCCTTGGCCGAACAGTGCCATGGATGGTTATGCCTTGAATGTGGACGACTGGAGCGGGCAGCCGTTAGCCGTGTCACAACGAATTCTTGCCGGTCAGGCCCCCGAAGCGTTGTTACCGGGAACCTGTGCCCGAATCTTTACCGGGGCGCCGGTACCCGAGGGTGCCAACAGTGTCGAGATGCAGGAGAACGTCGAGCTTTTGGAGAATGGCCGGGTACGTTTCAAACAGTCACTGGCGGCAGGCCAGAATATTCGACCGCAGGGCCAGGAGAACCGTGTCGGGCAGGTTTTGCTCCGTGCGGGCAAACGACTGGGGCCTTTCGAGTTGGCTATCGCCGCGGCACAGGGATGTACACATGTGGATGTCGTACGGCGCCCACGGGTTGCGCTGCTCTCCACAGGCGATGAGCTGGCCGAACCGGGCATGCCTTTGAAGCCTGGCTGTATCTACAACAGCAATCGCACCTTGTTAAGCCACTGGTTAAGTGCACTGGGTTGTGAGGTCATCGATGCCGGCATTCTCCCTGACCAGTCACAGCAGACGCGGCTCAAACTCGAACAGTTGCAGCACGCTGCAGACGTGATCCTCACCACCGGCGGTGTCTCCGCAGGTGACGCCGATTGTCTCGGGCAGGTGCTGCGTGAATGCGGTAAACCACTGTTCTGGAAGTTGTCGATCAAGCCGGGGAAACCACTGACAGTAGGACACTTTGGCACGGTGCCGGTCATTGGCCTGCCAGGAAACCCGACGTCGGCGCTGGTGACGTTTGGACTGTTGGCCCGCGCCTATCTGTTGCGTATCCAGGGCGTCGAAGACGTCACGCCCTTGAGCTTCCCGATGAGCGTCGGTTTTGATTGGCCCAAAGCCGGAAGCCGCAGGGAATACCTCAGAGCCAGGCTGGAGGCGGGGTGCGCCGTGCTCTATCCGAACCAGAGTTCCGGCGTGTTGCTGGGCGCATCCTGGGCTGATGGACTGGTCGAGATTCCAGAGGGTTGCACGCTACAGGCCGGTGACACGGCGCGGTTTATTCCGTTCTGCGACTTGTTCTAAGCGATCTATCCACCCCCTCAATTATTTGAGGGGGCTCCTACCGCTAGCGCCCATCGCCACCTTCCCAGCGACGTGCTGCCAGCTGATCACTCTCTCTGCCGCATACCCAACGGTCACCGGAGCCGGTTTCTTCACGCTTCCAGAAGGGTGCTCGTGTTTTCAGGTAGTCCATTAAAAAAGCGCAGGCATCAAAGGCCGCCTGTCGATGCTCGCTGGCAACGCCGACAAACACGATGGGGTCACCGACGTTCAAAAGACCCACGCGGTGAACGATGTTCACTCGTTGAAGAGGCCACCGTTCATTGGCCTGGTCGACGATGCGTTGCAATGATCGCTCGGTCATTCCTGGATAATGCTCGAGAAACAGGCTGCTGACCTTTTCCCCCTGATTGATATCCCGGACATAGCCGACGAAGGTGGCCACGGCTCCAACGCCAGGGTCTTCGGCGTGCAAATGGCTGTTCAGTTCATTCAGGTTGAATATCTCGGTCTGGACCTGAACCGTCATCGCTCAACCTCCCGTCACTTGGGGGAAGAAGGCAATCTCATCGAAGTCTTCGATGGCGGCGTCGAGCGTACATAACTCCTGGTTCAGCGCGCACATGAGGCTGGTTTCCCCGAGGACGTGCTCCCACACCTCGCCTCTGGCGATCAGCAGTTTTCTGACATCGTCAATGCTCTGCAATGACGCGGTCAGCGCGATTTTTTCTCCGCCAATGCCGAGTTGTTCTCGGTAACGCGCAAAGTAGTTGATCAGAATCATTGAGCGTCACTCGCTTCAAAGTTACCGGATTTTCCGCCGTGTTTTCTGAGCAGCTGGATGCTCTCGATGATCATCCCTCGGTCGACGGCTTTGCACATGTCGTAGATCGTCAGTGCTGCCACACTCGCCGCCGTGAGGGCTTCCAGCTCGACGCCTGTTCTGCCGTTAAGTCGGCAGGTGCTCACAATTCTGACGCGGTCGGGCTCAACGGCCTGCAGTTCGATGTGAATGGCGCTGAGCATAAGTGGGTGACACAGCGGAATGAGTTCATGGGTTTTCTTCGCCGCCATGATCCCGGCGATTCGAGCGACCGCAAACACGYCACCTTTGGGGTGYCCGTTTTGCTGGATAAGTTTCAACGTAGCGGGTTGCATCCGTATCCAGGCCTGCGCTTGAGCTTCACGGTTTGTCGGGTCTTTTTCGCTGACATCGACCATGTTGGCCCGGCCCTCGGCATCCAGATGAGTCAGCGTCGCGGAAACGGGATGATTGAATTCGTTCATGTTTATCCTTCACCCCAGCGGGTGCCTGATGGGTAGTGAGGGCGAATCAGTCCAGCACGAAGTCCACGGGCTGTAGCATCGGAGGGAGTTCTGTCGCACCCAGGGCGTCAAGCACTTCACGTTCGATGGTACGCACGATGGCATTGGTTGGAAGGTCGTTTTCATCTCGACCAAAGGGGTCTTCCAATTCGTCGCCAATGGCATCCAGCCCAAAAAACGTATAACTCACAATCGCGGTGAACACGGGCGTTAGCCAACCCAGTGGCTCGGCCATCGCGAAGGGCAGCAAGATGCAAAATATGTAAATGGTCCTGTGCAACAGGAGTGTGTAAGGGAACGGGAGTGGCGTGCTCTTGATTCGCTCACAGGTCGTTTGCGTGGTGGTCAGATTGGTCAGGTGATTGGCCATCAGCGTGTAACGCCATTCGTTGATCTCACCGGATTCGGCGAGCGTCGAGCACTGTTGGCCGACTTGGCGCAGGATCCGTTCAGGGATGTTCGGGGTGTTGGCTGAGGGCAACTTGCTGAGCCATGTACTTGCGGCGCTGAGTTCGTCTTCTTTGCGAAGCTTGGCGTTAAGCGCGTGGGCAAACCCGCAGAGGTCGAGCAATACCTTGCTGCGTTGCTGTTTGTCCTTGATGACCTGGGTTTCCCGGATCATCGAGCGTACATCCATCACCATCGCACCGAGCGCTTTGCGCGCTTCATACCAGCGGTCGTAGCAGGCGTTGTTGCGAAAATTCATGAAGATTGAAAGTGATAGCCCCAACAGTGTGAAGGGGGTGGCATTGACCTTCGAGAAGTACGCGGGATGGAGTGTTTCGACCAGGACAATAGCAGAGGCCAGGAGTGTCACCAGAAGGCTGCGCAGGGCGATACGCTTGGCAATCGAGCCTTTGAGTGAAATCAGGACATTGATCAGGTTAGGTTTGGCTCTAACGATCATGGGAGACAGCCTTCTAGAGAGTAATGATCTGAAAACGGGGCAGGCTATCCGCCGGTCATGTTCATGAAACGAACAACTTGCACCTCATCATTGAGTTCGAAGTTGTGTCTGTACGGCTTGATTTTCATCGCCTCGATGATTGCGTTCTCCAGGCGCYCCGGCTCTCCTGGATAGCGGCGAAGCACTTCCTTCAGGTCCACGGAATGCTCATTGCCCAGACACAACAGGAGTCGGCCTTCGACGGTCAGCCGAACACGATTGCAGGTAGCGCAAAAGTTGTGACTGTGGGGCGAGATGAACCCCAGGCGAATATGCGGCGCTTCTGCCAGGCGCCAATAGCGCGAAGGGCCCTGGGTCGATTCCGCGGACTCGATAAGGGTGTAGCGTTCGGCAATCCGCTTGCGCACCTGCGCGCTTGAAAAGAACGCGCCGGCGCGGCTGTGCTCGCTGATCACACCCAGTGGCATCTCTTCAATGAAGGAAATGTCCAGTCCACGATCGATCGCAAAGCCTACGAGATCGTTTATCTCGTGATCATTGCGGCCTTTCATGACGACGCAGTTGAGTTTGGTGTGTTGAAAACCTGCCGCATTCGCTGCGTCAATTCCGCCGATGACGGTAGCCAGATCACCCGTGCGGGTCAGTTCGCGAAAGCGCTTGGCGTCCAGGCTGTCGAGGCTGATATTAAGGCGCTTGAGCCCCGCATCGAATAACGGTGCCGCGAGCTTGCCCAGCTGTGAACCGTTTGTGGTCATGCACAGTTCACGCAGCCCCGGCAGCGCGGCAATCCGTTTACAGAGATCTACAACGCCGGGGCGAATCAACGGTTCACCACCGGTCAGGCGGATTTTCCGGGTGCCCAGCGCCACAAAGCTTTCAGCTAATTGATAGATCTCTTCCAGCGTCAATACGCGCTGTCGCGGCAAAAACTCCATGTCCTCGGCCATGCAATAGACACAGCGGAAATCGCACCGGTCGGTCACAGACATTCTGAGATAGTCGACCCGCCGGGAAAAACCATCCATCAACATTCGATCTGACATCTCAACCCCCATCAGCGGTCCAGGTCTATCGGCCATGGCGCTGGTTTTGGAAAGCCACTGCTATAGAGGGCCTTGTTGAGCCAAGACTAAGGTCGTTTAAAGTCGTCGTCTAATCACTATTAACAACTGATTGATCAATGGGATCTATCGAGAGAAAAGTGGCTCAGATTCATGTTGTCTTAAATATGTAATTTGTTGATTTCCAGTGATTATTTCCTTGATAGATCGTTTCGATGATCTGGTCATTATTTGCAATTAGACAGGTGTGTATTGCGCGGAATAGTCTGGGTTCGTACTCCTGAATTGGGCCCTTTAAGCGATTAACTGCGAATAACCTGACGCTAAATAAATCCGCATTTTTATAGGCGCACAACAACAGCAATTAACAACGACTTGACATCAGGTTGACGCCTGCGTGCACGTCTTGGAGAAGTATCATGAGCGAAGTTGAACGTTATAAACCGTATAAGGGGGCGGCCGCTGGCTGGGGCGCGCTGATTGCTGTGACCAAAAACTGGCTGGGCAGCGAAAACGCGTTCAAGAACATTCGAGCCATGCTCAAGACCAACCAGAACGGCGGCTTCGATTGCCCGGGCTGTGCCTGGGGCGAGTCGCCGGAAAATGGCATGGTCAAGTTCTGCGAGAACGGTGCCAAGGCGGTCAACTGGGAAGCCACCGGCCGCCTGGTCAACCCGGCGTTTTTCAACAAATACACGGTGTCGTCGCTGGCGGCGCAAAGTGACTATTGGCTTGAATACCAAGGGCGCCTGACTCATCCCATGCGCTATGACGCCTCTGCTGATCGTTATGTCGAAACCAGCTGGGACGATGCGTTTGCCTTGATCGCCAAACATCTGAAAGGGCTGACGTCGCCGGATCAGGCCGAGTTCTACACCTCCGGTCGGGCCAGCAACGAAGCGGCTTACCTCTATCAGCTATTCGTTCGCGCCTATGGCACCAACAACTTCCCTGACTGTTCGAACATGTGCCACGAGGCGAGCGGCCTGGGCATGGATGACAGCGTCGGCGTGGGCAAAGGCACGGTCACGTTCGATGACCTGGAGGAAGCCGACGCGATTTTCGTCATCGGCCAGAACCCGGGCACCAATCACYCGCGGATGCTTGAGCCTCTGCGCGAAGCGGTGAAGCGGGGCGCGCAGGTGATCTGTTTYAACCCCCTGAAAGAGCGTGGCCTGGAACGCTTCCAGCATCCGCAGCATCCACTGGAAATGCTCACCAACGGCTCCGAACCGACCTCGTCTGCGTACTTTCGTCCGGCATTGGGTGGCGACATGGCGGCGATGCGCGGCATCGCCAAGTTTCTGTTGCAGTGGGAACGTGAAGCGCTGGCGAACAACGGCGAGGCAGTGTTCGACCGCGCGTTCATCGCCGAGCACACTTCGGGCCTGGAAACCTACCTGGCCGAAGTTGACGCCACGACCTGGGAACACATCGTCGAGCAGTCCGGCCTGTCGCTGGYGGACATCGAACTGGCGGCCCGCATGTACCGCAGAGCCAAGCGGGTCATCATGTGTTGGGCGATGGGGGTGACCCAGCACACTCACTCGGTGGTGACCGTGCAGGAGATCATCAACGTGCAGTTGTTGCGTGGCAACATCGGTCGCCCAGGTGCAGGGCTGTCGCCGGTGCGCGGGCACAGTAACGTGCAGGGCGACCGGACCATGGGCATCAACGAACTGGCACCGCCCGAGTTTATCGATGCGCTGGAAGCACGCTTCGCCTTCAAGGCTCCGCGCCGACACGGGCATAACACGGTGATGGCGATTGCGGCGATGGAAGAGGGGCGCTCGAAAGTCTTCATCGGCCTGGGCGGCAACTTCGCCCAGGCGACCCCCGACAGCCCGCGCACGCATGACGCACTGCGCAACTGCGACCTCACGGTGCACATCGCCACAAAGCTCAATCGCAGCCATCTGGTCACTGGCCGTGAGGCCTTGATCTTGCCGTGCCTCGGACGCACCGATATCGACATTCAAGAGGAAGGTCCGCAAGGCGTGACGGTAGAAGACACCTTCAGCATGGTGCACATTTCCCACGGCCAGCTGAAACCCAAATCACCGCTGATGCGTTCGGAGCCGGCGATCATTGCCGGGATTGCCAACGCAACCCTGGGTAAGCACCCGATTGACTGGCTCTGGGCGGTCGCCGATTACAGTCGCATCCGTGACCTGATTGCCGACACCATTCCCGGCTTCGAGGATTTCAATAAAAAACTGCTGCACCCCGGTGGCTTTCACCTGGGTAACGATGCCGCCAAACGCATCTGGAATACCTCGACTGGCAAAGCGCAGTTTGCCCCCAGCGAATTGCCGGAACACCTGGTCAGCGAAGGCGTGCGCAACCTGGACGTGAAGCCGGACCTGATCCTGCAAACCATGCGTTCCCACGATCAGTACAACACCACCTTGTACGGACTGGATGATCGTTATCGCGGCGTCTACGGCATGCGCGATGTGGTGTTCGTGAATGAGCAGGACATTCGCAAGCTGGGTTACGAACCGGGGCAAAAGGTCGACATGATCTCGCTGTGGGGCGATGGTCGTGAGCGTCGAGTGAGCGGTTTTACCTTGATCGCCTACGACATTCCGCCCGGTCAGGCCGCCGCCTATTACCCGGAAACCAACCCGCTGGTGCCGCTGGAAAGCTACGGCGACCGGACGTTCACGCCGACCTCGAAGTTCATCGCGATTCGCCTTGAACAGGCACAGGCCAGCAACCTGATCCAGTCCTTCGGCGCTTGAGTCTGGCCGGGGTGGCGTGATTACCACCCCGGCCTCACCAGATCATTGGAAATCTGTTCGCAGCGAGCCATGAGGCTCATTGCGGCCGGGCTCTGTGTGCACGCGCATCGGGCCACTATGAGGGTATCGTCATGTTAAATCCGGGAGCGCTCGACCTGGCGCGAATTCAATTCGCGTTTACGGTCTCGTTTCACATCATATTTCCGGCCATCACCATCGGGCTTGCCAGTTTCCTGGCGGTCCTCGAAGGGCTCTGGCTGAAAAGCAACAACTCGGTTTACAAGGACCTGTATCACTTCTGGTCGAAAATCTTTGCCGTCAACTTCGGTATGGGGGTGGTCTCCGGGCTGGTCATGGCCTACGAGTTCGGCACCAACTGGAGCCGATTCTCTGACTTCGCCGGGAGTATTACCGGGCCATTGCTGACGTATGAGGTGTTGACGGCGTTTTTCCTCGAGGCCGGCTTCCTTGGGGTGATGTTGTTCGGCTGGAACCGGGTAGGGCGAGGGCTGCACTTCTTTGCCACGGTGATGGTCGCCATCGGCACGTTGATCTCGACCTTCTGGATTCTGGCCTCCAACAGCTGGATGCAGACGCCACAGGGTTTCTCGATCGTGGATGGGCGGATCATGCCGATGGACTGGCTGGCCATCGTCTTCAATCCGTCGTTCCCTTTCCGACTGGCGCATATGGCCATCGCTGCGTTCGTGGCCACGGCGTTCTTTGTCGGCTCTTCCGCGGCCTGGCATTTGCTGCGTAAAAATGACACGCCGCAGGTGCGCAAAATGCTGTCGATGGCGTTGTGGATGGCGTTGATCGTGGCGCCGATCCAGGCGGTGGTCGGTGATGCCCATGGTCTGAATACCCTGGAACATCAACCGGCGAAAATTGCCGCCATGGAAGGGCACTGGGAAAACATCGGTAACGAGCCGACGCCGCTAGTGCTGTTCGGTATCCCGGACATGGCGGCCGAGAAGACCCGTTATGCGCTGGAAATCCCTTACCTGGGCAGTCTGATCCTGACCCACAGCCTGGATAAACAGATCCCCGCGCTCAAGAGTTTCCCAAAAGAGGACCGTCCTAACGCGACCATCATTTTCTTCAGCTTTCGGATTATGGCCGGGCTTGGAATGTTGATGATCCTCACCGGTTTGCTGGGTCTTGTTTTACGTCGTAATGAAGCGCTGTACCGCAACCGCCTGTTCCTGCGCCTGGTGTTGTTCATGGGGCCGACCGGTCTTATCGCGATGTTGGCGGGCTGGATCACTACCGAAGTAGGCCGGCAGCCGTGGATCGTCTACGGGCTTCTGCGAACCGCCGATGCGGCTTCAAACCACACGGTCACGCAGCTCAGCGTTTCGCTGGCGCTATTTGTGTTGATCTACTTCTCGGTTTTCGCAGTGGGCATCGGCTACATGATGAAGCTGGTACGCAAAGGCCCGCAGCCACATCACGAGCATCCGCCTCAAGGCGGTCCTGGCCAGGAGCGTACGCCACGCCGCCCCCTGTCCGCCATCTCCGAGACGTTCGCGTCCGGCGATCACGTCAACTGAGCAAGGGGATAGATCATGGGTATTCAAGGTATAGATCTGTCGTTGATCTGGGGCGTCATCATTGCCTTCGGGGTGATGATGTACGTGATCATGGACGGCTTCGATCTGGGGTTGGGCATCCTGTTCCCGCTGATCCCGGACAGGCAGGAACGCGATGTGATGATGAACACCGTCGCGCCGGTCTGGGACGGTAACGAAACCTGGCTGATACTCGGTGGGGCGGCACTTTACGGTGCGTTTCCGTTGGCTTACTCGGTGATACTGGAGGCGTTGTATCTGCCGCTGATTTTCATGCTGGCCGGGTTGATATTTCGTGGCGTGGCGTTTGAATTCCGCTTCAAGGCCAGTCCTGAAAAACGTCACATCTGGGACATGGCCTTTATCGGCGGCTCGCTCCTGGCAACGTTTTGCCAAGGCATCGTGATTGGCGCCTATATCGCTGGAATTCCGGTGGTCAATCGGCAGTTTGCAGGCGGCACCCTGGACTGGCTGTCACCGTTTCCACTGTTCTGCGGTTTCGGGTTGATCGTCGCCTACGCGCTGCTGGGCAGTACCTGGTTGCTGGTCAAGACCGAAGGCATGCTTGAATCACGCATGCGTCACTACACTCGACCGCTGGCGTTCACCCTCACGACGGTCGTGGCGGTGCTCTGTGTCTGGACACCGATGCTGCATCCGGAGATTGCGACTCGCTGGTTCACGCATGCGCATACCGTGGTCTTTGGTGGGTTGTTGATCCTCGGGGTGCTGGCGCTTTTGGGGTTGCTCAGGTCGTTACGCCACTATCACTCGCACTGGCCATTTGTGTTCACGTTGGCGCTGGTTTTCCTGGGGTATATCGGTCTGGCCTTCAGCATCTGGCCGAATATCGTACCGCCCTCCATCAGCTTGTGGGAGGCCGCATCGCCGCCTTCAAGCCAGCTGTTCATCTTGATCGGCACGTTGTTCATTCTGCCCATCATCCTGATGTACACCTGCTGGAGCTACTACGTGTTTCGCGGGAAAGTGAGGATCGGCGATGGCTACCATTGACAGTGGTAACGCTCGGACCAGTGAAGAGTCGGTCACGCAAAACCCATCCTCCCCTTGGTATCGACGGGTTCTTTGGTTGATCGCTATCTGGTTCGGCAGTGTGATTGCACTGGGG
>NZ_JBFTLU010000006.1:0-29643 GCF_056396605.1 Pseudomonas sp. 05T35 | reverse complement strand
TCCGGTAGCCGCTCTTTGGTTTGTTATTGTGCTCTGTGTTTGCGGCATCTATGACTTCCTGCGCAATGGCATCTTCGATACCGAGATCATCAAAAAGTATTTTATAGGTGGCGGCCGCAATACATGGTTGCTCGCGCCCCTGAATACCATTTTCGATCTGCTGTCCAAGCCAAGCCGTTATGTTTACAAGTTGCGCGAGCTTCCCGAAAGCCATCAGCAAGACATCAACTACGTGATTGAAACCGCGATGGCTCACAAGGAAGAGATCATTGCGTTCCTCGATGCGCGCATGGCCCAGAAAAAGCGTGGCATGTTGTTCTTCCAATGGTATGGCCGCAAGATCGATACCGAACTCAATATCCCCGCACTTCAGAAGAAACTGCCTTATATCAAGACTATCGGCGTATCGGTTTTCAATGAAAACCAGTCGACATCCTTTCACTTCGGGCCATTGCGCATGATGTACCGCGTGCTCTACAACATCATGCCCGCCGCTCATCATGACGGTGTGTACATTCAAGTCAGGAAGAAAAAACACTACTGGCACGATGATCCGCTGTTCATCTTTGATGACACGCTGCTGCACGCCTCCTTCAATAAGAACGACGCCAAGCGCTACTGCCTGTTTCTCGACATACTGCGCCCGTCCTGGGCTTCTTTTATCCTGAACGGCATCGTCGCGTCATTTGCAGGAGTGGCGTYCGCCTTGCGCCGATTCTTTTACAAAAACTGGAAACTTATTCAGTAAGAGCAACGGAAAAAGCCGGCTTACTCCATGGCGATCACCCAATAAAAAACCCGCCTCTCGGCGGGTTTTTTATTCGTGCAATTAAACGTTCAGGTCTTAGTTAACCTTGGCGTTCAACTCACCTTTCAAATAACGCTGGAACATCGCTTCCAACGAGATCGGCTTGATCTTCGAAGCATTACCGGCAGTCCCGAACGCTTCATAACGTGCAATGCACACGTCGCGCATGGCTGTTACGGTAGCGCCGAAGAATTTACGTGGATCGAACTCGCTCGGGTTGGTGGCCATCAGGCGACGCATTGCGCCGGTGGAGGCCAGACGCAGGTCGGTGTCGATGTTGACCTTGCGCACGCCGTGCTTGATGCCTTCGACGATTTCTTCAACCGGTACGCCGTAGGTTTCTTTGATATCGCCGCCGTACTGGTTGATGATCGCCAGCCACTCTTGCGGTACCGAAGAAGAGCCGTGCATCACCAGGTGGGTGTTCGGGATGCGTTTGTGGATTTCCTTGATGCGGTCGATGGCCAGTACGTCGCCGGTGGGTGGCTTGGTGAACTTGTAAGCGCCGTGGCTGGTGCCGATGGCGATGGCCAGGGCGTCGACCTGGGTGCGCTTGACGAAGTCAGCGGCTTCTTCCGGGTCGGTGAGCATTTGGCTGTGATCGAGCACGCCTTCTGCACCGATACCGTCTTCTTCACCGGCCATGCCGGTTTCCAGCGAACCCAGGCAGCCCAACTCGCCTTCTACCGATACGCCGCAGGCGTGAGCCATGGCTACGGTTTGTTGGGTGACACGGACGTTGTAGTCGTAGTCGGTCGGGGTCTTGCCGTCTTCGCCGAGGGAGCCGTCCATCATCACCGAGCTGAAGCCCAGTTGGATCGAACGCTGGCAGACGTCAGGGCTGGTGCCGTGGTCCTGGTGCATGCACACCGGGATGTGCGGGAATTCTTCGATCGCCGCCAGAATCAGGTGACGCAGGAATGGCGCGCCAGCGTATTTACGGGCGCCGGCCGAAGCCTGGACGATCACCGGGGAGTCAGTCTTGTCAGCGGCTTCCATGATGGCGCGCATCTGCTCAAGGTTGTTGACGTTGAAGGCTGGAACGCCGTAGCCGAACTCGGCTGCGTGGTCCAGCATCTGGCGCATGCTGATAAGTGCCATGGTGTGTGTCTCTCCCGGTTGAGGGTCGTTAATCGTGCAAGCCTGCCGTAGCGGCGGCTGCTATTCAAGTTAATGCAGATCGGGGGTTAGGCCGGCCTGCGAATTCGGTGTTGCATCAATCTCGAGTACTTGCACAGACCCACTTGTGGGAGCGAGCCTGCTCGCGATAGCGGTAGCTCAGTCACATCATCGTTAAATGTGCCGCCCTCATCGCGAGCAGGCTCGCTCCCACATTAGGTCCGTGGTGTATCAATTACTTGGCTTTACAGCCCCGGCCGATCAAATCGTTGGTGGCGACCCAGTACACCAGGCCTTCCTCACCTTTGACGTGAAACGCCAGTTTGTCATCGCTGTACAGCGAACCACTGCCTGCCGGTTCMAGCTTCAAGCGGTGCACCTGATCGTCACCACCCAGGCGCACGTCAACAGCTTTGTGGCTGTTGTCAGTGTAGTGCCAGAGCACTTGAGCCTGGCTGTCGCAAACCCAGGTCGTCCACGCATCAGGCGCGGGCGACGACGCGAACGGGTTCATAGTGGCGCAACCGGCAAGTAGCGCCAGCGACCCCACGGCTATCAAGCCTTTCATCCATTTTCCTCGGCAGTCGGCACACGCCAACTGCGCTGGGTATCAGTGAGTCAGACCGGTCAAGGGCAACCATGTTCCTTGGCCGGGGTCCGTGTCTCGTATTTATCCAGGCCATCCGGCCCGGAACGCTTGTTGAGCACCGGGTTGGTTTCGGCTTGCCAGTCGGCCTGGTAACAGCCTTTGTCCGGCGCGCCGGTATCCGATTCCTGCGCGGCTTTCGGGGTGCTCCCGCAGCCGGCCAGTACACCCGCTGCGAACAATGTCGCTAACATCTTGACCATGTAAACACTCCTTTGCCTGGCCAATGGATGACCCTTAGGCCTTTGCCCGGCTTTCCAGGACTTCAACGGCCGGCAGCACTTTGCCTTCGACGAACTCGAGGAACGCGCCACCGCCGGTAGAAATGTAGGAGATCTGCTCGGCAACACCATACTTATCAATGGCTGCCAGGGTGTCGCCGCCGCCCGCGATGGAGAATGCCGAGCTGTCTGCGATGGCCTGAGCCAGGACTTTGGTGCCGTTACCGAACTGGTCGAATTCGAATACGCCGACCGGGCCGTTCCACAGGATGGTTTTCGACGACTTCAGCAGTTCAGCGAAGTGCGCCGCAGTCTGTGGGCCGATGTCGAGGATCATGTCGTCTGCTGCTACGTCGGCGATCAGCTTGACGGTCGCGGTCGCGCTTTCAGCGAATTCCTTGGCAACCACCACATCGACTGGTAACGGCACGCTGACTTTGGCAGCGATGGCACGGGCGGTGTCCAGCAGGTCTGGCTCGTACAGCGATTTGCCGACCGGGTGACCGGCAGCGGCCAGGAAGGTGTTGGCGATACCGCCACCGACGATCAGTTGGTCGCAGATCTGGCTCAGGCTGTTCAGCACGTCGAGTTTGGTCGAGACCTTGGAGCCGGCGACGATGGCCGCCATTGGCTTGGCCGGGGCGCCCAGGGCTTTGCCCAGGGCGTCCAGTTCGGCAGCCAGCAACGGGCCAGCCGCAGCGACTTTGGCGAACTTGGCCACGCCGTGGGTCGAACCCTCGGCACGGTGAGCGGTGCCGAAGGCGTCCATCACGAACACGTCGCACAGGGCGGCGTATTGCTTCGCCAGTTCGTCAGCGTTCTTTTTCTCGCCCTTGTTGAAGCGCACGTTCTCGAACAGCACGATGTCGCCGGCCTTGACGTCAACGCCGCCCAGATAGTCGGAGACCAGCGGCACTTCACGGCCCAAGGCCTTGCTCAGGTAGTCAGCGACTGGCTTGAGGCTGTTCTCGGCCGAGAATTCACCTTCGGTCGGACGGCCCAGGTGCGAGCAGACCATCACCGCCGCGCCTTTTTCCAAGGCCAGCTTGATGGTCGGCAGCGAGGCCAGGATTCGCGCATCGCTGGTGACAACACCGTCCTTGACTGGGACGTTGAGGTCTTCGCGGATCAATACGCGCTTACCTTGCAGATCGAGGTCGGTCATCTTCAACACGGTCATGGGTCGCATTTCCTGGATAGCTGTTTTAGAGAGCAGTTTTTTTAGAAGCAGAGAGTTCAGAAACAGAGAGCTTGATAGCGGTTTGCAGATAGTGTCCTGCAACATCGAGCATTCGGTTGGCAAAACCCCATTCGTTGTCGAACCAGGCCAGCACGTTCACCAGCCTTGGGCCGGAAACGCGGGTCTGACTGGCATCGACGATCGCCGAATGCGGGTCATGGTTGAAATCACAACTGGCATGAGGCAACTCGGTATAAGCCAAAAGCCCCTTGAGCGGGCCATAGGTGGCAGCCTCGCGCAGGATCCGGTTGACTTCAGTCGCATCGGTGTCAGTGACGGTTTGCATCGTGATGTCGAGGCACGACACGTTGACCGTCGGCACGCGTACAGCTTTGGCCTGAATTCGCCCGGCAAGTTCCGGCAGCAAGCGTTCGATACCACGCGCCAGGCCGGTGGACACCGGAATCACCGACTGGAACGCCGAACGGGTGCGGCGCAAGTCTTCGTGGTGGTAGGCGTCGATGACCGGCTGATCGTTCATCGCCGAGTGAATCGTGGTGATCGACACGTAGTCCAGGCCAAAGGCCTGATCCAGCAGCCGCAACAGCGGCACGCCGCAGTTGGTGGTGCAGGACGCGTTGGACACCAGCAGTTCATCGCCGGTCAGGCACTCCTGATTGACACCGTAGACGATGGTGGCGTCGACATCCGCTTCGCTGGCCATCGGCTGGGAAAACAGCACCCGCGGGGCGCCCGCGTCGAGGAAACGCTGGCCGTCTGCGCGCGTGTGGTAAGCACCGGAGCATTCAAGCACCAGATCGACACCCAGAGACGCCCAATCGATGCCTTCGGGGGTGGCACTGCGCAGGACCTTCACGCAGTTGCCATTAATATGCAGACAATCGCCGTCAACCCTCACCCTTCAATCCGGTGTTGCCTGAACCAACGCTATCGCGAGCAGGCTCGCTCCCACAAGGATCTTCACCGACCCTGTGGGAGCGAGCCTGCTCGCGATGACGTCAGATCAGACGACACATTTTCTGGATCAGTCTTCCAGCAGCTCTTCAGCCTGACCCAGGATGTTTTCCAGGGTGAAGCCGAACTCTTCGAACAAGGCAGGCGCAGGCGCCGACTCGCCGTAGGTGGTCATGCCGATGACGCGGCCTTCCAGGCCCACGTACTTGTACCAGTAGTCCGCGTGTGCGGCTTCGATGGCGATACGGGCGCTGACCTGCAACGGCAGAACCGCTTGCTTGTAGCCGGCATCCTGAGCATCGAACACGCTGGTGCATGGCATGGAAACCACGCGCACCTTGCGGCCCTGCTCAGTCAGTTTGTCGTAGGCCTGAACGGCCAGGCCGACTTCCGAACCGGTGGAGATCAGGATCAGCTCAGGCTCACCCGCGCAATCCTTGAGCACATAACCACCACGGTTGATCAGTTCGATCTGCACCGCGTCACGGGTTTGGTGCTGCAGGTTCTGACGCGAGAAGATCAGTGCCGTAGGACCGTCTTTACGCTCCAGGGCGTTCTTCCAGGCCACTGCCGATTCAACGGCATCGGCTGGACGCCAGGTGTCGAGGTTCGGCGTGCAGCGCAGGCTGGCCAGTTGTTCGATTGGCTGGTGAGTCGGACCGTCTTCGCCCAGACCGATGGAGTCGTGGGTGTAGACGTGGATCACACGCTGCTTCATCAGGGCGGACATGCGCACTGCGTTGCGGGCGTATTCCATGAACATCAGGAAAGTTGCGCCGTAAGGCACCAGGCCACCGTGCAGGGCAACGCCGTTCATGATGGCAGTCATGCCGAACTCGCGAACGCCGTAGTACATGTAGTTGCCGCTGGCGTCTTCAGCGCTGACACCTTTGCAACCTTTCCACAGGGTCAGGTTGGAACCGGCCAGGTCAGCCGAACCGCCSASSATTTCCGGCAGCAACGGGCCGAACGCGTTCAGGGCGTTCTGGCTGGCTTTACGGCTGGCGATGGTTTCGCCCTTGGCTGCGACTTCAGCGATGTAGGCCGAGGCTTTTTCAGCGAAGTCTTCTGGCAGCTCACCGCTCAGACGGCGGACCAGCTCGTTGGCCAGCTCCGGGAATTCCGCGGAGTAGGCAGCAAAACGCTGATCCCACTCGGCTTCGACAGCGCGACCGGCTTCCTTGGCATCCCACTCGGCATAAATGTCGGCCGGGATTTCGAAAGGGCCGTAGTTCCACTTCAGCGCAGTGCGGGTCAAGGCGATTTCCGCGTCACCCAGTGGGGCACCRTGGCAATCTTCCTTGCCTTGCTTGTTCGGCGAACCGAAGCCGATGGTGGTTTTGCAGCAGATCAGCGTCGGTTGCGCGCTTTTGCGTGCAGTCTCGATCGCGATCTTGATCTCTTCCGGGTCGTGACCGTCAACGTTGCGGATCACTTGCCAGTTGTAGGCTTCGAAACGCTTTGGAGTGTCATCGGTGAACCAGCCTTCGACTTCGCCGTCGATGGAGATGCCGTTGTCATCGTAGAAGGCGATCAGCTTGCCCAGGCCCAGGGTACCGGCCAGGGAACTGACTTCGTGGGAAATGCCTTCCATCATGCAGCCATCACCCAGGAACACGTAGGTGTGGTGATCGACAACGTTGTGACCTGGACGGTTGAACTGCGCTGCCAGGACTTTTTCTGCCAGGGCAAAACCCACGGCGTTGGCCAGGCCCTGACCCAATGGGCCAGTGGTGGTTTCAACACCCGGGGTGTAGCCGAGTTCCGGGTGGCCGGGGGTGCGGCTGTGCAGTTGGCGGAAGTTTTTCAGGTCATCGATCGACAGGTCGTAGCCGGTCAGGTGCAGCAACGAATAAAGCAACATCGAGCCGTGACCGTTGGACAGGATGAACCGGTCGCGGTCGGCAAACGATGGATTGCTCGGGTTGTGCTTGAGGTAGTCACGCCAAAGCACTTCGGCGATATCCGCCATACCCATAGGGGCACCGGGATGGCCGCTGTTGGCTTTTTGCACGGCATCCATGCTGAGGGCACGAATGGCGTTGGCACGCTCACGACGGCTGGGCATCGCTGTTCTCCTGCGGATTCTGAATCGAGAGTGAATAGAATGAAACGGAAAAAAGGCGAGCATTTTCCCTCACCCGGACGCCTCGGGGCAATGACAGATAGTCGATCCGGGGCGTTTTTCCTGTGGATAAATGCGGATTCGTCTGGTGAAACCTTTCCGCGCTTCGTTTGTAGAGTAAAGCGCAGCCCAAGAAGTGCCACCCATCGAGCAATATCAAAACTTTTTGATATTGACCTTGCGGGTATTTCGGCGGATCACTAGACTGCTGGCCTTATGAATTTACGCGTGCCTTCCATTCGCCACGACGATTGCGATGAGCTGGCGGCCTTGTGCAAGGCCGGCGGCGATCCGTTGCGGCTGAACGTTTTACGCGCACTGGCCAACGATTCATTCGGCGTGCTGGAGTTGGCGCAAATCTTCGCCACCGGCCAATCGGGCATGAGCCACCACTTGAAGGTGCTGGCCCAGGCCGATCTGGTAGCAACCCGCCGTGAAGGCAACGCGATTTTTTACCGTCGCGCCCTGCCCCACACCGAATTGCTGGGCGGCAAGCTGCACGCGGCACTGCTCGACGAAGTGGACAACCTGACCCTGCCCAGCGACGTGCAGGCGCGGATCAGCCAGGTCCATGGGCAACGAGCCGCTGCCAGCCAGGACTTTTTCTCACGGGTTGCGGAAAAGTTTCGCGCCCAGCAAGACTTGATCGCCGGCTTGGCGCAGTACCGCGAAAGCGTGCTGGCCCTGCTCGACAAGCTGAGCTTCAGCGAAGGCGCCACTGCGATTGAAGTCGGTCCCGGCGACGGCAGTTTTTTGCCGGAACTGGCGCGCCGATTCAGTCAGGTCACGGCGCTCGACAACAGCCCGGCGATGCTCGAACTGGCGCGTCAGGTCTGCGAACGTGAAAAGCTGGCTAACGTCAGCCTGCAATTGGCCGATGCATTGGATGGCGTAAGCCTTGAGGCCGATTGCGTTGTACTGAACATGGTCTTGCACCATTTCGCCGCGCCAGCCGATGCACTCAAGCACATGGCCGGTTTGCTGCAACCAGGCGGTAGCCTGTTAGTGACAGAGTTATGTAGCCACAACCAAAGTTGGGCCAGGGAGGCCTGCGGTGATCTTTGGTTGGGGTTTGAACAGGACGATTTGGCCCGTTGGGCCACCGCTGCGGGACTCGTTCCCGGGGAAAGCCTCTATGTAGGCTTACGTAATGGTTTCCAGATCCAGGTCCGCCACTTTCAGCGACCGGCTGGCGACACTCACCATCGGTAAATTCAGGAAAACATCGAGATGAGCGAATACTCCCTCTTCACCTCCGAGTCCGTGTCTGAAGGGCATCCGGACAAAATCGCCGAMCAGATTTCTGATGCGGTGCTGGACGCCATCATTGCTGAAGACAAGTTCGCCCGTGTGGCGTGCGAGACTCTGGTGAAAACGGGCGTGGCGATCATCGCTGGCGAAGTCACCACCTCGGCCTGGGTCGATCTGGAAGACATCGTCCGTAACGTGATCCTCGACATCGGCTATAACAGCTCGAATGTCGGCTTCGACGGCGCGACCTGCGGCGTGATGAACATCATCGGCAAGCAATCCCCCGACATCAACCAGGGCGTTGATCGTGCCAAGCCTGAAGACCAGGGCGCCGGCGACCAGGGCCTGATGTTCGGCTACGCCAGCAACGAAACCGACGTGCTGATGCCAGCACCGATCACCTTCTCGCACCAACTGGTTCAGCGCCAGGCCGAAGCCCGCAAGTCCGGCCTGCTGCCTTGGCTGCGTCCAGACGCCAAGTCGCAAGTGACCTGCCGCTACGAAAACGGCAAGGTTGTCGGTATCGACGCCGTTGTACTGTCGACCCAGCACAACCCGGAAGTATCCTACAAAGACCTGCGCGAAGGCGTAATGGAACTGATCGTCAAGCACGTGCTGCCTGCCGAGCTGCTGTCCAAGGACACCCAGTTCCACATCAACCCGACTGGCCAGTTCATTATCGGTGGCCCCGTGGGCGACTGCGGCCTGACCGGTCGCAAGATCATCGTTGACAGCTACGGCGGCATGGCCCGTCACGGCGGCGGCGCGTTCTCCGGTAAAGATCCATCGAAGGTTGACCGTTCGGCTGCCTACGCCGGTCGTTATGTGGCCAAGAACATCGTGGCTGCCGGCCTGGCCGAGCGTTGCGAGATTCAGGTTTCCTACGCCATCGGCGTCGCTCAGCCGACTTCGATTTCGTTGAACACCTTCGGCACCGGCAAGATCAGCGACGACAAGATCGTCAAACTGGTCCGCGAAGTGTTCGACCTGCGTCCATACGCAATCACCACCATGCTCGACCTGCTGCACCCGATGTACCAGGACACCGCTGCGTACGGCCACTTCGGTCGCACCCCGGAAACCAAGACTGTGGGTGACGACACGTTCACCACCTTCACCTGGGAAAAAACCGACCGCGCTGACGCCTTGCGCTCTGCGGCTGGTCTGTAAGACTTCCTGGCGACACAAAAAGCCCCGCACGGTTCGCCGTGCGGGGCTTTTTCATGGGCGCTGATCCGGCCTGGACACACCCTGAAAACTACCTGTGCTCGCAAGCCTCCCTGCTGATCTAGCCTTCAGGCATCCCCCTCGAGCAAGGATGCTCATGATGCCGCCCACGCTTCGCCTGTTGATGGGTTTCTGGTTGATCGTTGCCTGCCTGAACGCCAACGCCAATAGCTGTCCCGACTGGCTCCCCAGCCGAGCCCAGGCCGAAATCACCGCACTGCAAGAGCAAATCGAGCACTGGGACGACAGCTATCACCGGCAAGGACATTCACTGGTCGCCGACGAAATCTACGACCAATCCCGTGCCCACCTCAACGCTTGGCGAGAATGCTTTGGCGGGACCACAACACCCGAGAATCCGTTGCGTGCCGCCCGCGGCACGGTGACCCATCCGATTCCCCACACCGGCCTCGAAAAGCTCATCGACGGTCGTGCCGTCGAAGCCTGGCTCAAGACACGCGACGATATCTGGGCTCAACCCAAAGTCGATGGCGTTGCAGTCACGCTGATTTACCGTGAGGGTCAGTTCCAGCAGGCGATCAGTCGCGGAGACGGTATCAACGGCCAGGACTGGACAGCCTCGGCGCGCAAGATCGCCGCGATCCCTCAGCAACTGCCGCAGCCACTGGATTTGCTGCTGCAAGGCGAACTCTATTGGCGCCTGACGGATCATGTGCAAGCCCAACGCGGCAGCCTGAACGCCCGTAGCACCGTGGCCGGGTTGATGGCCCGTAAAGAACTGAGCCCCATGGACGCCAACGGGATCGGGCTATTCGTCTGGGACTGGCCGCAAGGTCCGGCCAGCTTGCCGGAGCGCCTGGTCGCCCTGAAAGCACTGGGCTTCCCTGACAGTGAGTTCTACAGCCAGCCCGTCAGCGCATTTGCCGATGCTGAGCGTTGGCGCGATCACTGGTATCGCACACCCCTGCCGTTTGCCAGCGACGGTATTGTCTTGCGTCAGAGCCAACGTCCRGCGGCAGAGCGCTGGGAGGTGAAAACACCGTTCTGGAGCGTGGCCTGGAAGTACCCTTTCGCCCAGGCGTTGGCTGAAGTGCGCAAGGTCAACTTCAAGATCGGGCGCACCGGGCGCATCACCCCGGTGCTCGAACTCGCTCCGGTCATGCTTGATGACCGACAGATCAAACGTGTCAGCGTCAGTTCGCTGCAGCGCTGGCAGGCCATGGATATCCGCCCCGGCGATCAGGTCGCCATCAGCCTTGCCGGGCTGACCATCCCACGACTCGACAGTGTCGTGTTGCGCAGCACTGAGCGGCCTGAGGTGAGCGTACCGCGTGCAGAAGACTTCCATCACCTCAGCTGTTGGCAACCGACACCGGGCTGCGAAAGCCAGTTTCTCGCACGACTGATCTGGCTCAGTGGCAAGCAAGGCCTCGCGCTGCGCCATATCGGCCCCGGCACCTGGGAAAAACTGATCAGCGCCGGACGCCTCAAGGGTTTGCTCGATTGGTTGACCCTCGACGCCCAAGAGCTTGCTAACATTGACGGCTTCGGCGAGCGCAGCACTGTCCGCTTGCTGAACAGCCTGCAAAGCGCCCGGCAACAGCCCTTTTCACGCTGGCTGAAAGCTTTGGGGCTGCCGCCCACGGGCGAGGCCAGACTTGCAGACTCATGGCATTTACTGGCGCAACGAGACACTGAGCAATGGCAGACCGAAACCGGAATCGGCCCGGGGCGCGCGGCGCAGTTGAGCGCATTTTTCCGCGACCCGCAGGTGCTGGCCTTGAGCGAACAATTACACGCTGCCGGAATAGACGGCTTCTAGCTATGCAGAGAGCCGGCAGTTTTGAACCCAATGAGTATCGATGCGCTCCAACAGCCCATCTGCTGCCGACCTGATGATTTTTTAAACGGAGCCTTTATGAAATTTCTTTCACCGCTCGTCATGCTGACCCTTTGTGGCGTCATGACGGCACCGCTGATG
Organism: Pseudomonas sp. 05T35; assembly: GCF_056396605.1. Taxonomy (NCBI): domain Bacteria; kingdom Pseudomonadati; phylum Pseudomonadota; class Gammaproteobacteria; order Pseudomonadales; family Pseudomonadaceae; genus Pseudomonas; species Pseudomonas sp. 05T35. The sequence goes on along the minus strand of NZ_JBFTLU010000006.1, from coordinate 18,149 downwards.
GCTGCCGAAGAAACTCCGCAACTCACTGGCTGCGCCGCCAAGCGCCAGTCCATCAGCAACCAGATCGAACAGGCCAGGGCCCATGCCAACGCCGGGCAACAGGCGGGCCTGGAAAAAGCCCTGAGCGAAGCCACCGAGCACTGCAACGACGCCTCCTTGAAGAAAGAGCGCGAGAACAAGGTGCTCGACGCCAAGCACGAAGTCAGCCGCCGTCAGGCCGACCTCGACAAGGCCATGAAACAGGGCGACGCCGAGAAAATAAACAAACGCAAAGACAAACTCGCCGAGTCCCGCAAGGAATTGCAGCGAGCGCTGGATGAGCTGGATAAGTAAATCCGAGATCGATGAGTGCAGCAGCTTTTGTGGCGAGGGAGCTTGCCCCCTCTCGGACGCGTAGCGTTCGCAGCCCGGCTATCGCGATTTCCCGGGATAATCGCGATAGCCGATTTTGGGGCGGCTTCGCCACCCAGCGGGTGCAAGCTCCCTCGCCACAGGTTATCTACAACTCCGTGAAATCAGTGATCACGAAACTGTTTATGGCACGCACTACAGGCGTCTTCGACTTTCTGCACGGCCGGGCCCAGGTTACTGGCCTTGTACGGCTGAACCTGGCTGGCAATCACCAATTCACCGGTGGCGGCTTCAAGTGTGCGGGCCATTTCCTGGAAACGTGCCTGCTGCTGCCARACACCGTCTTTGGCGCTGGTGTTGCTGTCCTCACGAACCTGTGGGAAATGCTTCCACGGCTCATGGGACAAGGCGTCGAGTTTGACCGCGCCTTCAGTAAAACGCGGGCCATCGAACGGGATACGTCCCCGCAACATGCCGCCCAGGTCTTCGCCAGTCTTGAGCATTTGCTTGAAAATAGCCTTGCGCTGACCCAGCGGCGAGTTCGGATCGACACCGCCACAGGCGGACAGCGTCAGGCAGGCCAGCAATACAACAGAAAGTCTTTTAAGAGTCATGGTGGCTTCAGGTCACGGGAAACGGCGGCCAGTATCCTCGCGTCGTCGGCAAAGACCAATAGCCCTATTAACAATAAGGGTTGCTTGAACGCTGGAAGCGCTCGGACAACCTGCACAGGAAATACCGCATGAACAGCCGTTTCAAGGCCTGGCGCAACACGTTGCTCTGGACCGTACCGATGGTCGCCCTGCTCGCCGGCTGCAACAGTGGCGACACTGCAAAACCACAAACCCATGCCATCGCCACCTATTCCAGCGCGACCTGGGAAGCCTTGCCGGCAGTCTCTGATAATGACTTGCTGGCCGGCTTCGGTTCCTGGCGCAGCGCCTGTACTCGCCTGAAGTCCGACCCGGTCTGGGGCGCGACCTGCGCAGCAGCCGCCAACGTGCCGCAAACCGCAGACGCCATCCGTGGATTTCTCAAGGAACAGCTGGCGGTCTACGGCCTGCGTTCCTCCAGCGGCAATGCCAATGGCTTGATCACCGGCTATTACGAGCCGGTCTATCCGGGCAGCCTGACGCAGAACCCGGTGGCCAATGTGCCGGTTTACGGTGTACCGGACGACATGATCATCGTCTCGCTTGAGAGCATTTACCCCGAACTCAAAGGCAAGCGCCTGCGCGGTCGCCTTGAAGGCCGGGTGCTCAAGCCTTACGACGATGCCGCCGCCATTGAAACCAAAGGGGTCAAGGCGCCTGTGCTGGCGTGGCTGACCGACCCGATGGACCTGCAGTTTCTGCAAATCCAGGGCTCCGGCCGCATTCAACTGGAAGATGGCCGCCAACTGCGCATCGGTTATGCCGACCAGAACGGCCACCCGTACCGCCCAATTGGCCGCTGGCTGGTGGATCAGGGTGAGCTGAAAAAGGAGGACGTGACCATGGGCGCCATCAGTGCCTGGGCCAAGGCCCACCCGACGCGCATCCCTGAACTGCTCGGCAGTAACCCGAGCTACGTGTTCTTCAGCCGCAATCCTGACAGCAACGAAGGCCCGCGCGGCTCGCTGAACGTGCCGCTGACCTCGGGTTACAGCGTGGCGGTGGATCGCAAGGTTATTCCGCTGGGCAGTCTGCTGTGGTTATCCACGACCCGCCCTGATGGCAGCGCACTGGTACGCCCCGTCGCCGCACAGGACACCGGTGGCGCGATCACCGGCGAAGTTCGCGCCGACCTGTTCTGGGGCACCGGCGATGCCGCCGGGCAACTGGCCGGCGACATGAAACAGCAAGGGCAAATCTGGATGCTCTGGCCAAAAGGCGCAGCGCTGCCGCAATTGCCGCAGGTGACCGATGCGGTAAAGACTACCCCCTAGGTATTGTGTCGACTGGGCTATTGCTATTGCGAGCAGGCTCCCACATTGGAATGCATTCTCCTGTGGGAGCGAGCCTGCTCGCGAAGAGGCCAGTCGAAACACCGAAAATTCCGGCTACTGAACTTCAGATCGACACAAAAAAGAAGGCGGCAATCAGCCCCATGCCGACAAACCACACCAGCGAACGCAGGATTGCCCAGTCTGCCAGGTAGCAGATGATGTAAAGCAGGCGGCTGGTGATGAACAGCACCGACAGCACGTTGATCGTCACCAGTTCGGCATTGCCGACCAGGTGCGCGACGATGACCGCGGCGGCAAACGCCGGGGTGACTTCAAAGCTGTTCAACTGGGCCCAGTGGGCACGCCTGGCGAACCCTTCGAGGGACTCAAGAAAATCTCGCGGATCATGATTATCCCGAAGCCCGAACTTGCCGCCGATCTTGGCAATGGCGGTGCAAACGTACGGCAAGAAAATCGCGATCAATACACACCACAGGGCAACGTTCATTGCAGATTCCTTTTTAGAGTTTCGTAAACACTCGCTCAGAACTTCATCACGAGCATGCCGGCCAATACCAGCCCACAAGCCAAGAGCCTGGGCCGGCCGAAAGGTTCCTTGAGGTAACGCATGCCGAACAGCACCACCAGAATCACACTGATCTCGCGCAACGCCGCCGCTTCGGCAATCGACCCCAACTGCATGGCCCAGAGCACCAAAGCGTAGCTGAACAACACGCAGAACCCGACACCCAAGCCCAGTCGCCACTGCTCACGCCAGAACAGCATAAAAGCCGGACGCTTGCGCACCAGTGCCAACAGCGGAAACGGCCAGGCACTGAGCAGCGTGACCCAGACCAGGTAATCGAGTGGGTGCGACCAGCGCCGCAACGCCTGCCCATCGATAAAGGTGTAGCCGCCGATGCACAAGCCGATCAGCACCACTACCGGCAACATCGACCACGGCAAACGCTCCCCGCCACCGCCCTGCCAAAGCAGGCACAGCATGCCGAACKGGATCAGCAAAATGCCGAGGATCTGCTGGGTCGTCAGCACTTCGCCAGCAAAAATCAGTGTCAACGCCAGAACCACCAACGGCGACAAACCGCGCATCAGCGGATAGACCAGCCCAAGATCGCCGACCCGATAGGCCTGGATCAGCAGATAGCGATAGAGCAACTCGAAGGCGGCCGAAGCGAGTATCCACGGCCAGATGTCCATCGGCGGCAGCGCGACGAAACCCAGCATCAGCGCGACAAACAGCATCGCTACACTGTCCATGCAGGCCACGACCAATAACCGCTCAGCACTGAACTTGATCAGGGTATTCCAGGCTGCGTGCAACAACGCCGCCACCAACACCAGAATCGTCGCAAGCACCCTGCTCTCCTTGCCCGCATCAACCGAATTGATTCGCCATATGTCAGCAGCTGTTTATACTGCAACCGACCACGCCGCACTCAGTTGCGCACATACTTATTCCAATAAATTTCTGCTGCTACCCGATTCTCACGGAACCGGGAGCTCGCATGCGTATGCCTGATCAGAGCGTCAAGACTACCGACAGAGACCTTGCGCATGCCACTCGCCTTGCTTGCACTGGCTGTTGCCGCCTTCGGCATCGGCACCACTGAATTCGTCATCATGGGCTTGCTGCCCGATGTCGCCCGCGACCTCGCCGTGAGCATCCCCGAGGCCGGCCTGCTGATTACCGGATACGCCCTGGGCGTGGTGTTCGGCGCGCCGATCCTCGCGATCGGCACCGCCAACATGCCACGCAAAGCCACGCTGCTGGGCATGACGCTGATGTTCATCCTTGGCAACATGCTCTGCGCACTCGCCCCGAACTACGCCACGTTGATGGCCGCGCGGGTGATTACTGCGTTGTGCCACGGCGCGTTCTTCGGCATCGGCTCGGTGGTCGCGGCAGGTCTAGTGGCGCCGAACAAACGCGCCCAGGCAATTGCGATGATGTTCACCGGCCTGACCCTGGCCAACGTACTCGGCGTACCGCTGGGCACCGCGCTCGGGCAATACGCCGGCTGGCGCTCGACCTTCTGGGCGGTGTCGGTGATCGGCGTGATCGCGGCCATCGCCCAATGGGTCTGGCTGCCGAAAGAGATCGCCATGAACAAGGCCAACCTGGCCAGCGAATTCAAGGTGCTGGGCAAAACCAATGTGCTGCTGGCGTTGGGCATGAGCGTGCTGGCATCGACCAGYCTGTTCAGTGTCTTCACCTACATCGCACCGATCCTGCAGGACATCACCGGCGTCAGCCCGCACGGTGTAACCATCATGCTGTTGTTGTTCGGTGTGGGCTTGACCGCTGGCAGCATGCTCGGCGGACGTCTGGCCGACAGCCGTTTGCTGCCGTCATTGGTCGGCATGGCTCTCGCGGTGGTGCTGGTGCTGGCCGCGTTCAGCCAGACCAGCCACTCGGTGATCCCGGCAGCCATCACCCTGGTACTGTGGGGTGTGTTCGCCTTCGCACTGTGCCCGATCCTGCAACTGCTGATCATCGACCAGGCCTTTGAAGCGCCAAATCTCGGTTCAACCCTGAACCAAAGCGCCTTCAACCTGGGCAACGCAGCCGGTGCATGGATCGGCGGGCTGGTGGTGGCCAGCGGTGCCGACCTTGCAGACCTGCCGTGGACCGGCGCACTGGTCAGCGGTTTGACCGTGCTGACGGCACTGTTCTTTATCTACCTGCAACGCCGCAGCGCTGTGACAGCCAACGTGCCCGGCTAAGTTTTTAGATGGGACTGTGCAACGATACAAACCCTTGTGGCGAGGGAGCTTGCTCCCGCTGGGGCGCGCAGCGCGCCCTAAAACCTGCAATCGAGTTTTGTCAGACACAACGCATTAATCGATCTGCGACCGCTTCGCGGCCGAGCGGGAGCAAGCTCCCTCGGCACAAGGGCCGCGGTCATTCGACGGCGGGGTCATCCTGGAACTGGTCCTTGACGTACTTGATCTCGGTCCGGCCATGGGGCGTAGGCAAGCCGTCTTCGCCCAGGTTGACGAAGACCATCTTCTCGACCGTCAGGATGCTTTTGCGGGTGATCTTGTTGCGCACCTCGCACGTCAGGGTGATCGAGGTACGACCGAACTCGGTGGCCGTGATACCCAGCTCGATGATGTCGCCCTGGCGCGAGGCACTGACGAAGTTGATTTCGGAAATGTACTTGGTGACTACGCGCTGATTGCCCAACTGGACGATCGCGTAAATGGCGGCCTCTTCGTCGATCCAGCGCAGCAGGCTACCGCCGAACAACGTGCCGTTGGGGTTGAGGTCTTCGGGTTTTACCCATTTGCGGGTGTGGAAATTCATGCTCGCTCCTGACCGTCTTGCCGATTGATGCCCGCATCATGGCAGACCATGCAGTCATGCTCCATGAGGCTTCGACTATGGCCGCCATTAGCGATCTTCATTTGGCCGACAGAAACCCTTTGGAAGTCTGGCCCAGACGGCTATAATCGCCCCCGTTTCAAAACGGTCATCTTCGATTGATACCGTTTTCCCGCCACCTGTCCGAGGGGCGCTGCAGCAGGTTCAACCTGTCAGGCTCGGATGGGGCGTTGCCCGGCCATGATCGGCTGGACACTAAACGCACAACGGCGCCCATTCGCATACATTACGAATGGAGGCTCTTCATGAGCGCTGTTATCACGCCTGCAGATTTTAACGACTACAAAGTTGCCGACATGTCCCTGGCTGCCTGGGGCCGTCGCGAAACCATCATCGCCGAATCGGAAATGCCGGCCCTGATGGGTCTGCGTCGCAAGTACTCCGTTGAGCAACCGCTCAAGGGCGCGAAGATTCTCGGCTGCATCCACATGACCATTCAGACTGCCGTGCTGATCGAAACCCTGGTTGCCCTGGGTGCCGAAGTACGCTGGTCGTCCTGCAACATTTTCTCGACGCAGGATCAGGCCGCCGCTTCGATCGCCGCTGCCGGCATCCCGGTATTTGCCTGGAAGGGCGAGACTGAACAAGAGTACGAGTGGTGCCTGGAGCAAACCATCCTCAAGGATGGCCAACCTTGGGATGCCAACATGATCCTTGACGATGGCGGCGACCTGACCGAGCTGCTGCACAAGAAGTACCCACAAGTACTGGACCGCGTTCACGGCGTCACCGAAGAAACCACCACCGGCGTACACCGTCTGCTGGACATGCTGGCCAAGGGCGAGCTGAAAATCCCGGCCATCAACGTCAACGACTCGGTCACCAAGAGCAAGWWCGACAACMWGTACGGCTGCCGTCACAGCCTGAACGACGCGATCAAGCGTGGTACCGACCACCTGCTGTCCGGCAAGCAAGCGCTGGTCATCGGTTACGGTGACGTGGGCAAGGGCTCGGCCCAGTCCCTGCGTCAGGAAGGCATGATCGTCAAAGTCTCCGAAGTTGACCCGATCTGCGCCATGCAAGCCTGCATGGACGGTTTCGAACTGGTTTCGCCGTTCATCGACGGTATCAACAACGGCACTGAAGCAAGCATCGACAAGGCCCTGCTGGGCAAGATCGACCTGATCGTGACCACCACCGGTAACGTCAATGTTTGCGATGCAAACATGCTCAAAGCCCTGAAGAAGCGCGCTGTTGTCTGCAACATCGGTCACTTCGACAACGAAATCGACACCGCTTTCATGCGCAAGAACTGGGCATGGGAAGAAGTGAAGCCACAGGTTCACAAGGTTCACCGTACTGGCGCGGGCGATTTCGACCCACAGAACGACGACTACCTGATCCTGCTGGCCGAAGGCCGTCTGGTTAACCTGGGCAACGCCACTGGCCACCCAAGCCGCATCATGGACGGTTCGTTCGCCAACCAGGTCCTGGCGCAGATCTTCCTGTTCGGCCAGAAGTACGCCGACCTGTCGCCAGCCCAGAAAGCCGAGCGCCTGACCGTTGAAGTACTGCCGAAGAAACTCGACGAAGAAGTGGCCCTGGAAATGGTCCGCGGTTTCGGTGGCGTGGTCACTCAACTGACCAAGCAACAGGCTGAATACATCGGCGTGACCGTCGAAGGCCCGTTCAAGCCGCACGCTTACCGCTACTGATCAGTCCTGCTGCCTGCTCTCCCTGTGGGAGCGGGCTTGCTCGCGAAGGCGATTTATCATTCAACATTGATGTTGACTGACCCACCGTTTTCGCGAGCAAGCCCGCTCCCACACGGGATGTGCAAGCCCCACAGGCTTATGCGTTTGCAAGGGTATTCCTATGTCCCAAGACCGCCGCTACAGCTTCGAGTTCTTCCCGACGAAGACCGATGCCGGGCATGAAAAGCTCATCGCCACTGCCCGTCAGCTGGCCACGTACAACCCCGATTTCTTCTCCTGCACCTATGGCGCTGGTGGTTCGACTCGTGATCGCACCCTCAATACCGTGTTGCAGCTCGAAAGCGAAGTCAAAGTCCCTGCTGCACCGCATTTGTCTTGCGTTGGCGACAGCAAGGCTGACTTGCGCGGCCTGCTGGCTCAATACAAGGCGGCCGGCATCAAGCGGATCGTTGCTTTGCGCGGTGACCTGCCTTCAGGCATGGGCATGGCCAGCGGCGAATTGCGCCATGCCAATGACCTGGTGAGCTTCATTCGTGAAGAGACCGGCGACCACTTCCACATCGAAATCGCCGCTTACCCGGAAATGCACCCGCAAGCCCGCAACTTCGAAGACGATCTCAACAACTTCGTGCGCAAGGCCAACGCCGGCGCCAACAGTGCGATTACCCAGTACTTCTTCAACGCCGACAGCTACTTCTACTTCGTCGAGCGTGTACAGGCGATGGGCGTGAACATCCCGGTTGTTCCGGGCATCATGCCGATCACCAACTACAGCAAGCTGGCACGCTTCTCCGACGCCTGCGGTGCGGAAATCCCGCGCTGGATCCGCAAACAGCTGGAGGCCTACGGTGACGACACCCAGAGCATTCAGGGTTTCGGCGAGCAGGTGATCACCGAAATGTGTGAACGCTTGTTGCAAGGCGGTGCACCAGGGCTGCATTTCTATACCCTGAACCAGGCCGAACCTAGCCTGGCCGTCTGGAACAATCTGAAACTGCCACGCTGAAACAGGCGTAGCATTCAGAACAAGGCCCTGGCAAAACCCAGGGCCTTTTTTTTCATTCTCCCAATTCGCCAGGGATGATCGCAGTAGATGTCCACCATTACCCCAGCCACAAACCCTCAACTGATTTATCTGGTTTACGGTGCCAACACCTACCACCAGGAAGCAGTGTTCAGTATCGCCAGTGCCTTGGCAGGGTTGCGCGAAACACCGGGCGAAAGCTTGGACATCCAGGTTTTCACCGACAACCCGGCGCCTTACCGCGACTTGCCGGTTCGGGTTCGAGAGCTGGATGAAAGCACCCGTCAGGCGTGGATCGCCCCGCATGGTTATCACTTTCGCGCCAAGCACGTGGTGATGCAGCAGGTGTTGCGCGAGTCCGAGCGTGCGCTGCTGATCGACACGGATACATTCTTCCACTGCTCACCACTGGAACTGTTCCGTCGCGTCGAGCCGGGCACCCTGCTGTGCAATGCCTTTGGATTGCAATACGGCAGCAACAAAGAGGCGGGGTTGTATCGGACACTGGCTGGCGTACTGCAGCAAAGACAGCTGGCAGATGACCAGATGCCGCTGCTGAACTCGGGAGTCATCGGCCTTGATCGCGTCGATGCCGGCGTTCTCGATCATTCGATCGCCTTGATGGATGAGCTGTACCCTCTGGCGCAAGGCGCCTATACCCTTGAAGAATTCTGCCTGTCGGTAGCAGCCTACCGCACAACGCAGGTGCGCGAGTGTCCGGACCTGATCCATCATTACTGGAGCCGCAAGCAGCTGTTTCGCGCCAAGATCAAAGCATGGCTGGACAAGCATGGTGCCGACCCGATCAGCACCTTCGCGCTGGATGAAACCCGCCTGGTGACCGCGACACTGCCGCGACCACCGACGCTCCAACGTCTGGCCTATAAAATCGTGACCCTGGCGCTACCCAGGCATCAGCGCCAGTTCATGCGTGAAATCCTCTATGGCTGCTACCAGCACACCAACCCGTTCGATCAGGCCTGCACGCCGGTCTGGTGGGAAAAGGCTCGTGACAACGTCGAGCGGCGCCTCGACAACCCCCTTGAAAACCACCAACTCGAGCACTGGTTCAACCACCCGATGATTCGCCTGGTACTGGGTGAACGCCGCAAGGCCATCTACTTGCACCTGGTTCAGACAAAGGGCGACTAACCCTCGGGCTAGACCGCCCTCTAGCTATTTCACYGGCTCTCGTCGTAATCTCCAGCGATGCCCGTCATTGCMCAATTGCTGACAGCCGTGCTTTTTGCTTGCCTGAGCTTTACCGCTCGGGGCGAGAAACTGCGCATTGTCACCGAGCCTTGGGCGCCCTACGTCTACGAGGAAAACGGCCAGGCCCTCGGGCTGGACTACGAAACCACCGCGATCGTCTTCCAGCGCCTGGGGATTGAGGTGGAGTGGCAGTTCCTGCCATGGAAACGCTGCCTGGCCATGCTTGATCAAGGGTTGGCCGACGGCGCGCTGGATATCTTCCACAGCAGCGAACGCGACGCCACCCTGCTCTATCCCAGCGAACCGCTCTCGGAAGTCGAGTTCGTGCTGTTCTATGCCAATGATCGCCCTCACCCCTTCCGCACCCTTGAAGACCTGCGCGGCCTGACCATCGGCACTTCGCCCGGCTACCTGTACAGCCAGGACTTCAGGGAATCGACCCTGTTCACCCGCGAGCCTGCGCCGACCCATGAAGCCAACTTTGGCAAGCTGCAACGCGGCCGCATCGACTTGCTGATCACCGACCATCGGGTTGGCCAAACCCTGCTCGAAACTTTGAAACTGCGCGACCAGATCAGCGAAAGCCCCACGGTCATCAGTCACCAAAGCCAGTTCCTGGCCCTGCGCCGCAATGCCGGCATGGACCTGCTGGTGCAGCGTTTCGGCGCCGAGCTCAAGCGATTCAAACGCGAACCGGCCTACGCTCAATTGAGTGCGCGTTATGGCGCCGGCCCGGTACCTGACGCTATACAGATCACGCCGCAAGCCAACAACGGGAAAACCGTTGAGCAGCAGGAAAGCAGCGCTCCGTGATTGCTCTGTTATACTCCGGCCTTCCCGCCAGGCTTACGCCCGGACGCTCGGTCTTGTTTAAGGCATCCCGACACTGCTACAGCGCAGCTTTTCAGCCCGCGCGAGTACTCGAAGATGAGCCTTCAAGCCCCAGCAGGACCGGACGCGATTGCGCTTCTCCATAAACGCCATTCGCGCCAGGCAAGACTATCCCATTGGGCCAAGCCCTAACTAAAACAGGATTACTCATGTCCTTTGCTTCCCTCGGTCTCTCCGAGGCTTTAGTCCGCGCCATCGAGGCAGCGGGCTACACCCAGCCTACCCCGGTGCAACAGCGGGCCATTCCCGCCGTGTTGCAAGGTCGCGACTTGATGGTTGCGGCGCAGACAGGTACGGGTAAAACCGGCGGTTTCGCTTTGCCGATTCTGGAGCGTTTGTTCCCCAACGGTCACCCGGACAAATCCCAGCGTCATGGCCCGCGCCAACCACGCGTCCTGGTCCTGACCCCGACTCGCGAACTGGCCGCGCAGGTGCACGAGAGCTTCAAGGTCTACGCCCGTGACCTGAAATTCGTCAGTGCCTGCATTTTCGGCGGCGTTGGCATGAACCCACAGGTTCAGGCCATGTCCCGTGGCGTTGATGTGCTGGTGGCTTGCCCGGGCCGTTTGCTCGACCTGGCAGGCCAAGGCAGTGTCGACCTGTCCCACGTGGAAATCCTGGTACTGGACGAAGCGGACCGGATGCTCGACATGGGCTTCGTCCATGACGTGAAAAAAGTCCTCGCCCGCCTGCCGGCCAAACGTCAGAACCTGCTGTTCTCGGCAACCTTCTCCAAGGACATCACTGACCTTGCCGGCAAGTTGCTGCATAACCCGGAACGCATCGAAGTCACGCCACCGAACACCACGGTCGAGCGCATCGAGCAACGGGTGTTCCGTCTGGCCGCCAGCCACAAGCGCTCGCTGCTGGCACACCTGATTACTGCCGGCGCCTGGGAACAGGTTCTGGTGTTCACCCGTACCAAGCACGGCGCCAACCGCCTGGCCGAGTACCTGGACAAACACGGCCTGAGCGCTGTCGCGATCCACGGCAACAAGAGCCAGAACGCCCGCACCAAAGCCCTGGCCGACTTCAAGGCCGGCGAAGTGCGTATCCTGGTAGCCACCGATATCGCTGCTCGCGGCCTGGATATCGACCAACTGCCACACGTGGTCAACTTCGAACTGCCAAACGTCGACGAAGACTATGTGCACCGTATCGGCCGTACCGGCCGTGCCGGTCGTTCGGGTGAGGCGATCTCGCTGGTTGCCCCGGATGAAGAAAAACTGCTGAAAAGCATCGAGCGCATGACCAAGCAGAAAATCGCCGATGGCGACCTGATGGGCTTTGATTCCAGCGCTGTAGAAGCCGAGAAACCAGAAGTTCGCGAGCGTCCGGATGTGCGTAACCCACGCAATCCACGTGGCCCACGCGGCGACGGTCCAAACGGCAGCGGCGGTGGCGGCGGTCGTAAGGACAAAGGCAAGGACAAGGGCGGCAAGGAAAAACCGGCTGCCAGCCGTGGCGAACGCCCGGCTCAAAAGCCGCGTGAAGGCACCCCGGCCCGCGAACAGCAGCGTCCGGCACCTCGCGCCGCCGCTGACCGTGCACCGGACGAGTTCCTCGACGACGATATCGATAACTTCGGTAACCGCGTCGACTACGTTCCGCAGCAAAAGGCCCCTCAAGGTCGTGGCCGCCGTCCGGGTGCTCCGGCGCAAGGCGCTGGTGCAGGTGCTCCACGCACCGGCCAGCCACAAGGTCGCCAGAACGGTCCGCGTAACAGCAGCGGCGCCAGCACTGGCACCCCGCCTGCCAAACGCAGCGGTCCACGCAACGGCRCTCCACGTGACGGCCAGGCCCGTCGCGAAGAGTCGCGCAACCGCCGCCCGGCCCGTGACGACCAGCCGCGTCAGGAACCTGCAGTGCAGAACCCGCGCGGTACCCAGCCGAAGATCATGCACAAGGAGTCAAAGGCCGATCGCTTCCCGACACCTGAGCAGCTCGATCAACTGCCAAGCCGTCCACGTGGCGAGAAACCGGCTTTGCTGACCCGCAACCGCTGATTTCTCCCGCTAACAAAAACGCCCCCGATCGCAAGATCGGGGGCGTTTTTGTGTCAGCAGCGAAAGTTATTTCGCTTGAACACCTTCAAACGAGATGTCCAGGTCCAGGGTTTGGGAGGTAGGACCTGGGCCTTTGATGCCGAACTCGCTCAACTGCAGGGTAGTCGTGCCGTTGAAACCGGCACGGTAGCCACCCCATGGGTCCTTGCCTTCGCCGTTGAAGGTTGCCTTGATCACGACTGGCTTGGTCACGCCGTGCAGGGTCAGGTCGCCGGTCACGTCAGCGGTTTTTTCGCCAGTGGATTTGACACTGGTGGAAACGAACTTGGCTTCAGGGAATTTCGCTGCGTCCAGGAAGTCCGGGGTACGGATGTGCTTGTCACGTTCAGCGTGATTGGTATCAACGCTGGCGGTTTTCAGGACAACATCGATTTTGCTGGCTTCCGGAGCCTTGGCGTCGAAGCTGAACTTACCGTCCCAGTCCTTGAAAGTACCGCTGATGAAGCTGTAACCCAGGTGGCTGATCTTGAAGTCGATGAAGGCGTGATTGCCTTCTTTATCGATCTTGTATTCTGCGGCCATCGCTTGCCCTGCCGACAACAGCGCGGTACCGATTGCCAGAGCGGCGAGAGTCTTTTTCAACATGCTTTCTATTCCTTGGAGTCGAGGTTGAACATCAGGCTTTGCGTCCCAGCATTCGCGCCAGGGTCGCATCACGGTCGATAAAGTGGTGCTTCAGTGCTGCCAACGCATGGAGACCGGAAAAAACTACCAGCGCCCAGGCCAGATACAGATGAATCGCACCGGCGGTGTCTGCCTGGTCCGGTAGACCGGAAATCAGCGCAGGAATTTCAAACAGACCAAACACCGGAATCCCGACACCGTCTGCGGTGGAAATCAGGTAACCGGCAATCATCACCGCGAACAGGCTGAGATAGAGGAAGGAGTGGCCGAGCTTGGCGCCGAGGCGCGTCATGCGGCTATAGCTTTGCAGCGTCGGCGGCGGTGGGCTGATAAAGCGCCACAACACCCGCAACAAAAAGAACGCGAACAGCGTCAAGCCGATGCTTTTGTGCAAGTCCGGCGCTTCTTTGCGCCAGCTGCTGTAGTAGTCGAGACCGACCATCCACAAGCCCAGAGCAAACAGACCGAAGACTGCCAGCGCCACGCCCCAGTGCAGGAGGATGCTGACCCAGCCGTAGCGGGAGGAAGAGTTACGTAGCTGCATTGCCCAAATCCTGTAAGAACTGCGACCAAGACTATCGAGTTATCTATCGATTTAAAGCCGAAAATTTCGCTTTGAAATATCGAGAAATACGATCAAGAGTCTGAAAGAGCTGTGTTAAGGAAAGATTAACCTCCCAACATAAGACGCTCTAGCGTGCCCTGTCAGCGTATATGCACGTCAATACAACCACGTAGCGCACTCCGTTTCCATGCGCAAACACCACAATAGGTTGTCCGCTCGCCCGGCATTGCATAGGCTTGCGCGATTGCATGTCCGCGCACGTCACGGATCGCCTCGAGGAGAGTGAAAATGGGCCTGAATAATCAGTGGATGCAGCGCGATCTCGCGGTTCTGTGGCATCCCTGCACCCAGATGAAAGACCACGAACAGCTGCCGCTGATCCCGATCAAGCGCGGCGAAGGCGTATGGCTCGAAGACTTCGAAGGCAAACGCTACCTCGACGCGGTCAGCTCCTGGTGGGTCAACGTGTTCGGCCACGCCAACCCGCGGATCAACCAGCGGATCAAAGACCAGGTCGATCAACTGGAACACGTGATCCTCGCCGGTTTCAGCCATCAGCCGGTGATCGAGTTGTCCGAACGCCTGGTGAAGATGACGCCGGAAGGCCTGACGCGGTGCTTCTACGCCGATAACGGTTCGYCCTGCATCGAAGTGGCGCTGAAGATGAGCTTTCACTACTGGCTCAACCGCGGTCAGTCGAACAAGAAGCGCTTCGTCACGCTGACCAACAGCTACCACGGCGAAACCATGGCCGCGATGTCGGTCGGCGACGTGCCGCTGTTCACTGAGACCTATAAAGCGCTGTTGCTGGACACCATCAAGGTGCCAAGCCCGGACTGCTACCTGCGTCCCGAAGGCATGAGCTGGGAAGAACACTCGCGCAACATGTTCGCCGCGATGGAACAGACCCTCGCTGAAAACCACGAAACCGTCGCTGCGGTAATCGTCGAGCCGCTGATCCAGGGTGCTGGCGGGATGCGCATGTATCACCCGGTGTACCTGAAACTGCTGCGCGAAGCCTGTGACCGTTACGGCGTGCACCTGATCCACGATGAAATCGCCGTCGGCTTCGGCCGCACCGGGACGATGTTCGCCTGCGAACAGGCCGGCATCCGTCCGGACTTCCTGTGCCTGTCCAAAGCCCTGACCGGTGGTTATCTGCCGCTGGCTGCGTGCGTCACCACAGATGAGGTCTACAGCGCTTTCTACGACGACTATCCGACCCTGCGCGCCTTCCTGCATTCCCACAGCTACACCGGCAATCCGCTGGCCTGTGCGGCGGCGTTGGCGACGCTGGATATCTTCGAAGAAGACAACGTCATCGAGAACAACAAGGCCCTCGCCCAGCGTATGGCCAGCTCGACCGCGCACCTGGCTGACCACCCGCATGTTTCGGAAGTGCGTCAGACCGGCATGGTGCTGGCCATCGAGATGGTTCAGGACAAGGCGAGCAAAACCGCTTATCCCTGGCAGGAACGCCGCGGGCTGAAGGTGTTCCAGCACGCACTGGAACGTGGTGCGCTGTTGCGGCCGTTGGGCAGCGTAGTGTATTTCCTGCCACCGTACGTGATCACCCCCGAGCAGATCGACTTCCTTGCCACCGTTGCCAGCGAAGGGATCGATATCGCCACCAGCAACAAGGTCAGCGTGGCGGTACCGAAGGACTTCCACCCGGGCTTCCGCGATCCGGGCTGATGGATCGCACTATGCGGTCAATGTGGGAGCAGCCGGGCGGCGTTCCGTCTGCTCGCGATGCGGACACCGAAGTCGTTCTGCCAGACCTCTGTGATGCTATCGCGAGCAGGCTCGCTCCCACACAGGCGGGCCGCCCGCAAAGATGTCGACACCGACTCGGATCACCAGCACCCTTTTCAGAGACCCAGAATGAGACTGTCCCGCTTCTTCATCGACGCCCCCTTGAGCCTCGGCGAGCATGAATTGCCTGAGGCCCAGGCGCACTACATCAGTCGCGTGCTGCGCATGGCCGAGGGCGATGCGCTGCAAGTATTCGACGGTTCAGGCCAGGAATTTCGCGGCACGCTGGCGGAGGTCGGCAAGAAACGCGTGCGCGTGGCGTTAACGGAAAGCTTCGCCGGGCAAATCGAGTCGCCGTTGCAGATTCATCTGGGCCAGGGCTTGTCCCGGGGCGAGCGGATGGACTGGGCGATTCAGAAAGCCACTGAACTGGGCGTCACTGAAATCACCCCGATATTCAGTGACCGCTGTGAAGTCCGGCTCAAGGACGAACGCGCCGATAAACGCTTGCAGCACTGGCGCCAGGTCGCTATCAGCGCGTGCGAACAATGCGGTCGTTCGCGAGTGCCGGTGATCCACCCGCCCCTGTTGCTGGCCGACTGGCTCAAACAATCCGAGGCCGAACTGAAGCTGGTGCTGCATCCGGTGGCCGAGCCGCTGGTCAGCCATGCAAAACCTTCGACACTGGCGTTCCTGATCGGCCCGGAAGGCGGGTTGTCGGACGTGGAAGTCGATCAGGCTCAAAGTGCCGGCTTCCATTCCGCCCGCCTCGGCCCGCGAGTGCTGCGTACCGAAACCGCACCGGTGGTGGCATTGGCCGTGGCCCAGCAGTTGTGGGGGGATTTCTAACCGCACTTTTTTTGATTTGCGGTGATTGGAAAAGATCGCAGCCTGCGGCAGCTCCTACGGACGAACGCGATCCCCGTAGGAGCTGGCGAAGCCTGCGATCTTTTTGCCGTTTATTCCACCGGATCACTTACCGGTTTGGCGATGATGGCTTTCAGCTCGCTGGTCATCGGAAACTCCAGGTTCAGCCCTTTGGGCGGGATCGGCTGTTCGAACCAGCGTTGGTAGATGCCGTTGATTTCACCCGAGCTGTACAGGTCCGCCAGGGCTCCGTTGACCAGCACGAGGAATTGCGGATCATCCTTGCGCACCATGCAGCTGTAGATTTCCCGCGACTGCTCTTCTCCAACTACCACCCACTTGTGCGGATCACGGGCCTTGGCGCGCTCGCCGTAAAGCAGTGCATCGTCCATGTAAAACGCCGCTGCCCGGCCCGATTGCAACATCTGGAAGGCTTCACCGTGATCCTTGGCACTGATCACGAACATGTCGATCTTGTGGTCGGCGTTGTAGCTTTTGAGAAAGCGCTCGTTAGTGGTGCCGGCGGTGGTCACCACGTTCTTGCCGCGCAGGTCAGCGAAGCTCTTGATGCCGCTGTCGCTGGCCGTGAGTAACTGGCCTTTGACGTAAATAAACCCGTAGGAAAACGCCACCTGTTTTTGCCGCTCGGCGGTCACCCCGGTAGAACCGCATTCAAGGTCTACGGTGCCGTTCTGCACCAGCGGGATCCGCGTCTGCGAGGTCACGAGGTTGTACTTCACCTTGAGCTGCGGCAACGCGAGTTTCTGCTGGATACGCTCAACGATCTTGTTCGCCAGGTCCACCGAGTAACCCATGGGCTGGCCCGACTGATCACCCACATAAGAGAACGGCACCGACGCATCGCGGTAGCCCAGCGTGATGCTGTTGGCGCTGGCAATTTTGCTCAAGGTGCCGGTCAGCGGCGCCTCGGCCGCCTGGACTTGAGTCCCGAGCAGCAGGCCCAGGGTGCAGCCGATCAACGTGATTTTTTGCATTGTTATTCTCCGTTGTGGATGGTGTTTATTTAGCGGCGAGCAGCGATAACGGTAATTTCCACCAGCACCTGCGGGCGTGCGAGTTCAGCCTGCAAGGTGGTGCGACTCGGTGCGTGTCCCGGCGACAGCCAGGCCGACCAGACGTCATTCATCGCCGCAAAATCCTGCCCGATGTCCTTCAGGTAAATGGTCGCGCTCAGCAGATGGTCCTTGTCGCTGCCCRCCTCGGCCAGCAACGCGTCGATCTTCTCCAGCACCTCGCGGGTCTGCCCTGAGACATCGGTGCTGTCGCCCGGCACCTGACCGGAGAGAAACACCAACTCGCCAAAGGTCACGGCGCCGGATAAACGACTGTTGCTGTTGATACGAGTGATGGTCATGAAACGTTCCTTTGCATGGATGAGAGGTCAGGCAGCACGATGCGTAAAACCCTGCAGGTCGATGGAAGGGTTGCGTTGGCCGATCAGTTCGCTGAGCACCCGGGCACTGCCGCACGCCAGGGTGAAACCCAACGCGCCATGGCCGAGGTTGAGCCACAGGTTGCGGTAAGCCGTCGCCCCCAACAGCGGCACGCCGCTGGGAGTAGCCGGGCGCATACCAGCCCATTCGACAGCCGCGTCGTAGGTGCCGGCATTCGGAAACGTGTCGCAAGCCTGGCGCTTGATCAGTGCCAGGCGCTTGGGATCCGGCGCCGGATCGAAGCCAACGATGTCGACCATCGCCGCCACCCGCAATTGCTCACCGATCCGCGCATAGACGATCTTGCGGTCGTAGTCGGTGATGCTCAGGTCCGGGGCACGATGCTCCGCAC
>NZ_JBFTLU010000005.1:0-33769 GCF_056396605.1 Pseudomonas sp. 05T35 | reverse complement strand
GTCAGGCACATGGAGCCTGCCCAGACACCGGCGTACATGTTTGGCAGGTAAGCGGCTTTAAGTTCTTCACTGGCGTGAGCGTTGATCGACAGGCAAGCCCCGGCAGTCAGCATCGGGTACAGACCGAATGACAGGCTGGCAGAGTTGACCATTTCTTCGACCTGAGCCGAAACCGCTTTCGGCATGCCCATGCCACCGTAGGACGGATCACCACCGACACCGACCCAACCGCCTTCAGCATAAGTCTGATATGCCTGTGGGAAACCTGCTGGTGTGGTAACGGCACCGTTGCTCCAGTGACAACCTTCTTCGTCGGCAGCACGGCTCAGCGGCGCAATACTTTTGCTGGTGACTTTGCCGGCCTCCTCAAGGATCGCCTCGACGGTCTCGGCATCGACGGTGTCGGCCAGGGCGGGCAGTTCAGCCCACAGTTTGGCAACCTCGAAAACTTCATTGAGGACGAAGCGCATATCGCGCAAGGGCGCTTTGTAGTCAGCCATGGCAAACCTCGTGAGAACTTGAAAAGTGATTCGTAGGATCGGATTTCAGCAAGGTCTTGAGTGTACCCGAACAACTTTTACGATACATAGGGTCAGCTAGTGACCTATTTGTAATTTTTGGTCACTGAAAAAAAAGATCGCAGCCTGCGGCAACTCCTACAGGCCCATCTGTATTGTAGGAGTTGCCGCAGGCTGCGATCTTTCAGAGGCAGCGCTGTCGCGCAGGGAGAGGCTTGTACTCGGGCTGGTCGTTTCTCCGTCAGCAGATCATTCAAACCTGCCGCCGCGAATGGCCTCGAACAATCACAGCCCAGACGCTGAATGTACGTTCACCACTAACCCGCAGCGCCGTCCATACGCACCGCACCACGGCGGCTTTGCCCGAATGCCAYCACGCAGTTTCGCCCTGCACCCTTGGCGCTGTAGAGCGCCTGGTCTGCGGATTTCAGGACTTCTTCCGGGGTCCGCTGCTCCAGTCGCTCGGCGACACCGATGCTCACCGTGACCGAAACGCTTGAGGCACCAGAGCCCGCACGGCGTTGCCGACCTTGCTGATCGTCTTGCGGACGGCTGTCCTGATTGCGCAACTGAATGTTGTAGGTGGCAATCGACTCACGGATAACTTCCAGATGCGGCATGCACTCTTCGAGCGTTTTGGCGGCGAACACCAAGGCGAACTCCTCGCCCCCGTAACGATACGCCCGGCCACCGCCGCCGATCTTCGACAACTTGCTGGCCACCAACCGCAACACCTGGTCGCCGACATCGTGCCCGTGGGTGTCGTTGAATTTCTTGAAATGGTCAACGTCGCTCATGGCCAACACATAGTTGCGGCCCAGACGCTGCATGCGCTCGTTCAAGGCGCGACGCCCCGGCAGGCCGGTCAGCTCATCACGAAAAGCCATTTGATAGGCTTCGTGGGCAACCGCCGCAGCAATCATCAACATCACCTGGCTGCACATGATGTTCAGGGTAAACGGCAGGATGAAGGTCTTGGGCAACATCCAGAACAGTCCGAGCAAACCCACCAATTGCGCCGCATGCAACGGCCGCGGGTTGCGCCAGTATTGATACGCCAACAGCAGAAAGGACGCGAGGAACACCGGATAGGACAACTGGATCAAACTCATCCAGGCACCATGCAATGCCGGCCAGCGTATTTCCGACAGCCACATCAACAACGCCTGTGGGTAACTCTGCTCTAACCCCAGTGCAACACTGCCGAATGCCACCAACACCGCGAAACGCGCGACCATGTCCTGAAACAGGTGGGTACGTTCCTGCCAGGCAGCAAACAGCCCGTACAGCAAAGGCAGCAGCAAACAGCAGAGATGGAAAACCACCGCCGCGTCGTCACGCACCTTGCCGTAATCACGGTAGTAATCGGTTTGGGTGTCGAGCAGGTAGTAGGCGATGTACACCGTGACCATCAGAAACAGTTCACGTTGACGTCGGTAAACCGCGCAGTACGAACCGCCGAGCAATAGCACCAGGGTTGGCAGCACGTTGAACAGCGAGGTGAAAAAGACGTTGAGGTCCTTGACGTAGGCAGCCGCAAGCCCCGCAAGCAACAACAGTAATGAGGGCAAAAAGTGACTGAGACGTACAGCGGAAGAACGCGGCAAGGGTAGAGCTCCGGCCCGGCAAATCAATAGATGGCATTGTGCCTGCATTCCTGACAATTAAGCACATGCAATGTGACGTACATCACACCGCACACTCTTTAACGGCAGCAAAAGCGTTCTACTTAGCGTTTTAGTCGGGAATATTTGCAGCCGTTTTCAGCGGGCAGAAAAAAGCCGCTGCTCCCGAAGAAGCAGCGGCTGTTTGAAGCACTCCGCGGGACTTAGTAGCCCAGTGCGAAGTCTTCTTCTTTCATGTCCATCAGGTTGTTGGCACCCGACAGCATGGTTGCAACGTGAGTGCGGGTACGCGGCAGGATGCGCTGGAAGTAGAAGCGCGCGGTCTGCAGCTTGGCGGTGTAGAACGCCTCTTCGGTGGTGCCGGCAGCCAGTTTCTCGGCAGCCAGGCGCGCCATGTCAGCCCAGAAATAGGCCAGGCAGGCGTAACCGGAGTACATCAGGTAGTCCACCGACGCGGCGCCGACTTCCTCGCGATCTTTCATCGCGGCCATACCGACCTTCATGGTCAGCTCGCCCCATTCCTTGTTCAGTGCTGCCAACGGCTCGACAAACTCTTTGACCGCTTCGTTGCCTTCGTTGGTCTGGCAGAACTTGTGGACGATCTTGGTGAAGCCTTTCAGAGCCTCGCCTTGAGTCATCAGCACTTTACGGCCCAGCAGGTCGAGCGCCTGGATACCGGTGGTGCCTTCGTACAGCATCGAAATACGGCTGTCGCGAACGTTCTGCTCCATGCCCCACTCGGCGATGAAGCCGTGGCCGCCGTAGATCTGCACACCGTGGTTAGCGGATTCAAAGCCGACTTCAGTCATGAAGGCTTTGGCGATCGGCGTCATGAACGCCAGCAGTGCGTCGGCTTTCTTCTTCGCCTCGAAATCCACGCCGTACTTGACGATGTCGACCTGCTTGGCAGTGAAGTAAACCATCGCACGGTTGCCTTCGGCGAAGGCCTTCATGGTCAACAGCATACGACGCACATCAGGGTGAACGATGATTGGGTCAGCGGCTTTGTCCGGCGCTTTCGGGCCAGTCAGGGAGCGCATTTGCAAACGATCGCGAGCGTATTTCAGACCGCCCTGGAAGCCGATCTCGGCGTGAGCCAGACCTTGCAGGGCCGTACCCAGACGTGCGGTGTTCATAAAGGTGAACATGCAGTTCAGGCCTTTGTTTGCCGGGCCGATCAGGAAACCGGTGGCCGCGTCGAAGTTCATCACGCAGGTGGCGTTACCGTGGATGCCCATTTTGTGTTCCAGGGACCCACAGCTCACGGCGTTGCGTGCACCGATGCTGTCGTCAGCGTTCGGCAGGAACTTTGGAACGATGAACAGCGAAATACCTTTGGTGCCAGCAGGCGCATCCGGCAGGCGAGCCAGAACGATGTGGACGATGTTGTCGGCCATGTCGTGTTCACCGGCCGAGATGAAGATCTTGGTACCGGAAACCTTGTAGGAACCATCAGCCTGAGGCTCGGCCTTGGTGCGCAGCATGCCCAGGTCCGTGCCGCAATGTGGTTCGGTCAGGCACATGGTGCCGGTCCATTCGCCGGACACCAGTTTGGTCAGGTAAGCCTCTTGCTGCTCTGGCGTACCGTGTTCGGAAATGGTGTTCATCGCGCCATGAGACAGGCCTGGGTACATGCCCCACGACCAGTTGGCTTCACCGACCATCTCACTCACAGCCAGACCCAGAGACTCCGGCAGGCCTTGGCCACCGTGCTCTACGTCGTGGGCCAGACTTGGCCAGCCGCCTTCGACGAATTGTTTGTAGGCTTCTTTGAAGCCAGTCGGGGTCTTAACGCCGGACTCGCTCCAGGTGCAGCCTTCGGTGTCACCCACGCGGTTCAGCGGAGCCAGCACCTGCTCACAAAACTTGGCGCCTTCCTCGAGAATGGCGTCAACCATGTCCGGGGTAGCGTCCTGGCAAGCCGGAAGGCTCTGATAGTGCGCTTCGTAGCCGAGCAGTTCGTCACGAACGAAGCGAATATCACGCAAGGGGGCCTTGTAGTCAGGCATAGCGATAAACCTCTGCTGATGTAACCGGGAATGAACGACCGCAATGAATTGTTGTGACGGTCAAACAGTTGTTTGAAACATACGTTTACGCCGAAATCTTGTCAAGCGTCGATCTTTTGCCGTTCGTCATGACCCATATGAATAGCGCACACGCAAAGGCCCACAGCCGGTGCGCAAAGCAACAAACCGTGTAGGAAAGATTAGTTGAACGAGAAGGACGTGCCCGACAGAACACCGAGCCAGGGGCGGTGTTCAGGTAAACAGGTTCAGCGAGGGATCAAGCGAAAGTATCGATCAATGTACCGAGCATTTCGTCAGAAGCCTTGGCGACTTTGACGCCAAGCTCTGCCTGGATCTTGCCTTGGGACATATCGACCATATTACTGGCCAGATTCGATTGCTGGCTGCGATCGACCGAGCGCAAGCGGTCGATCTGAGCGTCGGAGGACTGGCTGGAGGCTGAACGATCGACAGTGGTGCCGGCGATCTGGCTCGCCGCCTGATCGACACGGTTCTGCCCAGCCTGAATGGAACTCAGACCTGCATAAAACGCGGTGCTTCCCGAAATGTCCATGGCGCAACTCCATCCTGCAAAGGATAAACAGCGCTCATTGAACCAGAGACACCGTCAAAAGGCCCGACAAAAACACTAATGGCACAGTGCCTTGTCATAGGCAAAACCTAGTCCAGCAAATCCAGCTGAAGATGTTCTGCCACCGCTTCTGCCGTGACCAGTTTGAGTTTCGGCACCCGCCCCAGACACGGTGCCGGCAGCCGTTCTGCCAACGTGGCGAGGTTCTCTTCCAGCCGCGACGTCTTGGGGTCAATGATGTTGGCCACCCAACCCGCCAGTTGCAAACCGTCCCGGGCAATTGCCTCGGCTGTCAGCAACGCATGATTGATACAGCCCAGACGCACGCCAACCACCAGAATCACCGGCAACCCCAGCGCCATTGCCAGATCCGAGAGATTGTCCTGATCAGCCAATGGCACCCGCCAGCCACCCGCGCCTTCGATCAAGGTGAAATCGGCCTGCATGTCCACTATGTGCCGCATCGGCACCAGCAACGACTGGACCGTCAGCGCGAACCCCGCCTCACGTGCAGCCAGATGCGGTGCGATGGCCGGCTCGAAGGCCACCGGATTGACCTCGGCATAGGTCAGCGGCAACGAACATTGCGCCAACAGCGCCAACGCGTCGGCATTGCGCAATCCTTTGGGTGTCACCTCGCAGCCGGACGCCACAGGCTTCCCGGCTGCCGTGCTCAACCCCGCCAGCCGCGCGGCGTGCAGCAGGCCAGCGGCGATGGTGGTCTTGCCGACATCGGTATCGGTACCGGTGATGAAATAGGCTGCGCTCATAGTGGCTTCTCCAACACGGCGTAAACCACCTGATAAGTCGCGGGCAGCCCTTGCGCCTGACGAAATTGCTCATAGGCGTCGATCAAACCCATGATCCGCGCCCGACCTGTCAGCCCGCCCGGCCGACCAGGATTAAGATTATGCGCGCCCAAGGCCTTGAGTTCGTGAGTCAGGCTACGCACATCCGGGTAATGCAGTACGTGCGGGCAACTTTGCAGACTGATCACGTTCATGCCGCTGGCCGCACACAGCTGTTGATACGTGCTGAACTCGCGGAAGCGGTTGACGTGCACCAAGCCATCGACCTGGCGCCAACTGTCGCGCAATTCATACAGCGTCCCCACACAGAGACTGGCAAACGCCAACACACCGCCAGGTTTCAGAACCCGCTTGGCCTCGCTCAGCACCGCCCTGAAATCGGCGCACCACTGCACCGCCAGGCTGGAAAACACCAGGTCGCAGCTCACGTCCTGCAACGGCAAGCGCTCAGCATCGCCAGCAATAAAATGTGTCGCACCGCCCAAGGGCTGTGCGTGCTTGAGCATGCCTTGCGCGATATCCAGCGCCAGCCCTTCGCTGGCGTTGAATCGCTCACCCAGCACACGGCTGAAATACCCTGTGCCACAGCCCAGATCCAGCCAGCGAGCGGGCGTTCGATCAGTCGGCAAACGCCCCAGCAATTCACTACCGACAGCCCGCTGTAATTCGGCAACACTGTCATAGCTGGCCGCTGCACGGGAAAAGGATGCCGCGACCTGACGCTTGTCAGGCAAGCCTCCGGGCAGGTTGGGAAGGGCTAAATCAGTCATCACCGGACTCATGCAAAAAGGCCTGGATAGCCCCCGCCACACCGTGGGGATCTTCCAGAAGAAACGCGTGACTGGCCTGTTCAATCAGACCAATTTCAACATCGGGGAGTAACACCAGTAGCTCACTGGCGGCTTCGGCAGGAACCAACCCGTCGAGCCCGGCGAACAGATGCAATTGCGGACCTCGAAAAGCCTGCAAGGCTTGCCGATTGTCCAGTTGAGCGAGCACTTCCAACCCGCTCATCAACTGCGCCTGCGGGGTATTCGGCGCACCCGCCAGCAACAGGCGCGACAACCCGCGCGGGTCTTCGGCACCTTGGGCGCAGAGCAGGCTAAAGCGCTTGAGGGTCATGCGAGGGTCCGCGCTGCACCCAGCCAGAAACGCATCGAAGGTCTCACCCGGCATGGCGCTCGACCACTCGGCATGCGCCACAAAAGAGGGGTTACTCGCCAACGTCAGCAAACCGCAGCAACGCTCGCCACGTCGAGCCGCGAGCTCTGAGGCGAGCATCCCGCCGAGCGACCAGCCACCGAGCCAGGCATCTTTGGGCAAAGTCGAATCCAGTTCGTCTAGCCATTCATCGAGGTCGCTCGACTCCAGTTCCGGCAGTGGTTCGATCTCGACGCGCAGGTGTTCGTCCAACCCCTGCAAGGCCGCTGCCAAAGGCTCCAGCGGCGAAATGCCGAGTCCCCAACCGGGCAACAGAATCAGACGATCACGCATGGTTCGGCTCCGCTCCCAGTTGCTGAAGACAATCGGCCAGACCTTCTAACAATAGCTGCACCTGCGCTTCGCTGTGCGCCGCTGTCAGGGTCACGCGCAAACGTGCACTGCCGGCCGGCACGGTGGGTGGGCGGATCGCGGTCACCATCAGCCCGCGCTGACGCAGCATCTGCGAAAAAAGCATGGCGCGCCCGGCGTCGCCGATCATGATCGGCTGGATCGGCGTAGCGCTGTCCATCAACTCCAGACCCATCTGCTCGGCACCTTTTCGGAATTGGCGGATCAGCACGTTCAAGTGCTCGCGTCGCCAATGTTCGCTACGCAGCAACTCAAGACTTTTCAGGGTCGCGCACGCCAGGGCCGGTGGCTGACTGGTGGTGTAAATGTACGGTCGGGCGAACTGGATCAGGCTTTCGATCAGGTCATCGCTGCCCGCAACAAACGCGCCCGCGGTGCCGAATGCTTTGCCCAAGGTACCGACCAATACCGGCACATCCTCCAGACTCAAACCAAAGTGCTCGACGGTCCCGCCGCCATTGGCGCCCAAGGGACCAAAGCCGTGGGCATCATCGACCATCAGCCACGCGCCTTTAGCCTTGGCCTCGCGAGCCAGCGCCGGCAGGTCGGCAATATCGCCATCCATGCTGAACACCCCGTCGGTCACCACCAGCGTATTGCCGGTGGCCTTCTCCAGACGTTTGGCAAGGCTGACCGCGTCGTTGTGCAAATAACGATTGAAGCGCGCCCCCGACAACAGCCCGGCATCAAGCAATGACGCATGATTGAGTCGGTCTTCAAGCACCGTGTCGCCCTGCCCGACCAACGCCGTGACCGCGCCCAGGTTAGCCATGTAGCCGGTGGTAAACAGCAACGCGCGCGGGCGCCCTGTCAGGTCGGCCAAGGCTTCTTCGAGTGCTTGATGCGGACTGCTATGGCCGATCACCAGGTGCGAAGCACCGCCACCGACACCCCAGCGGGCGGCGCCGTCACGCCAGGCTTCGATCACTTGCGGATGATTGGCCAGACCCAGGTAGTCGTTATTACAGAACGCCAGCAATGGCTGGCCGTCGACCACCACTTGCGGACCTTGTGGGGTCTCCAGCAAGGGACGCTGGCGATAGAGGTTTTCGGCACGACGGGCAGCAAGGCGTGCGGCGAGATCGAAAGACATGCAGGCCTCGCGGGGTCAGAATTCAGAAGCAATGTCGCATTACCTTGTGGGAGCGAGCCGGCTCCGGGCGGCGATCCGACGATGAGGTCATAACATTCAACATTGATGCTGGCTGTTACATCTCAATCGCGAGCAGGCTCGCTCCCACAGTGTTTTGCATTCCTTCAGAAGGATCAGTGGAGACGTCAAACAGCGGCGTTGTAGAACTGCTCGCTGCTTTTCTGTTCGACCAGCGCTTGCTCGATAGCCGCCTGATGCACTTCATCGGCGTGCTCTTCGCGCGCTTCCGGCAGGATGCCGAGGCGCGAGAACAGTTGCATGTCCTTGTCAGCCTGCGGGTTGGCGGTGGTCAGCAATTTCTCACCGTAGAAAATCGAGTTGGCACCGGCAAAGAACGCCAGGGCCTGCATCTGCTCGTTCATCGCTTCGCGGCCGGCGGACAGGCGCACGTGGGATTTCGGCATCAGGATACGGGCGACGGCGAGCATGCGGATGAAGTCGAACGGGTCGATGTCGTCGGCATTTTCCAGCGGCGTACCGGCAACTTTCACCAGCATGTTGATCGGCACCGACTGGTTTGCAGGCGCTCGCTGTAGGTGCGGGTAGTGATGATGCTGCCGTAGAACTCCGGCGAGGTATCAAGGTTGTGGTTGTAGTAATCGAGGCCGGCTTCGGCCAGGGCTACGGTCTGATCCTGATCGAGGCGGCCGAGGGTCATGCAGGTTTCCAGGCCCATGGCCTTCACGCCCTTGACCATCTCCAGCACATACGGCATGTCTTTGGCCGATGGATGCTTCCAGGCGGCGCCCATGCAGAAACGGGTCGAACCGATAGCCTTGGCGCGAGCAGCCTCTTCAAGAACCTTCTGCACTTCCATCAGCTTTTCTTTTTCCAGGCCGGTGTTGTAGTGACCGGACTGCGGACAATATTTGCAATCTTCCGGGCAAGCGCCGGTTTTGATCGACAGCAGGGTCGACACCTGGACGCGATTGGCGTCGAAGTGCGCGCGGTGCACCGTCTGCGCCTGGAACAACAGGTCGTTGAATGGCTGAACGAAGAGTGCTTTGACTTCGGCCAAAGACCAGTCATGACGCAGGTTTGCAGTGGTGCTGGCGCTCATGGGCGTTTCCTTGTTTATGCTTGGCAAGCGGCTGTGGAACGGAATATCCACAGACGCGACACGGATGTTCGGCATATTTAAGGAAGAGCTATGCGCTGTCAACCACGATACGTAGGACCGGTCTACATCTGGTTAAACAATAAACAACTTTGTTTGCTTTGTTCAGAGCCGGCCGATGGCACCACACCCATCTGCACGCCCTGCGAAACCGAGCTGCCCTGGCTCGGCGACCATTGCCAGGTCTGCGCCCTGCCTTTGCCCGTGGCCGGCCTCACGTGCGGCCAGTGTTTGAAGGAGCCACCGGCCTTCGAGCAGGTGATCGCGCCCTGGACCTATAGCTTCCCGCTCGACAGTTTGATCACCCGCTTCAAGCATGGGGCAAAGTGGCCATATGGCCGCTTACTTGCAGAACTTCTTGCTCAATCGCTGCAACACCACTTCGATGAAGGCCTTGAACGACCTGACGCTTTAGTGCCGGTGCCCTTGGCCCGCAAACGGCTGCGCGAGCGAGGTTACAACCAGGCCGCGATGCTCGCCCACTGGCTCAGCGACAGCCTGCAGATCAGTTGCGATGAGAACCTGCTATTACGTACCCAGGACACCACCGCGCAACAGGATCTGGACGCCAAGGCGCGCAAACAGAACTTGCTCAGGGCGTTCGCGCTGACACCGAACGCGCAGATCAAGGGCCGCCACCTGGCGTTGGTCGACGACGTGCTGACCACCGGCGCCACCGCGCAAAGCCTGGCACGCTTGTTGATCGGGGCTGGTGCAGCGCGGGTCGACGTTTATTGCCTGGCGCGCACGCCAAAACCCGGGGAGCTGACTTGACTCTCACGCGCCAAGCCGCCAACGTCCAAATCCATCACTACCCGCTCGCAGCCCCTTGCCATGTCCTTGCCTACTTTGTTGTCCCAACACATCGTCCGTCGTCCGCAGCGCATCGCCTTGCTGCAACACATCGCCGAACAAGGCTCGATCACCCGCGCCGCAAAAAGCGCCGGGCTGAGCTACAAAGCCGCGTGGGATGCGATCGATGAGTTGAACAATCTGGCGCAGAAACCGCTGGTGGAACGCAGCGTCGGCGGCAAGGGCGGTGGTGGCGCAAAACTGTCCAGTGAAGGTGAACGGGTGCTGCGACTTTATCAGCGCCTGCAAGCCTTGCAGGCACAGGTGCTGGAAGCTGCCGAAGACGCCAGTGACCTCGACTTGCTCGGACGCCTGATGCTCAGGACCAGCGCGCGCAATCAGCTGCATGGCACCGTCGCGGCCATCGACACTCACGGCCATAACGATCTGATCAGCCTGGAACTGGCTGAGGGACTGATCATTCAGGCGCAAATAACCCACGACAGCACCCTGCGCCTGGAACTGGAAACGGGCACTGAGGTGGTGGCGCTGATCAAGGCCGGCTGGCTCGATTTGCTCGGCACAGGACAACTTGCAACACCTGGACACAATTGTCTGAAGGGCACTGTCGAGGAGATTCTCGACGCCGAAGATGGCCCCAGTGAAGTCCGAATCGCCCTGCCCAATGGCCAGACGCTATGCGCGCTGGCCGAGCCTCAGCACCTGAAAACCCTGGATTTGAGCGCCAAAAAAACCGTCCAGGTACAGTTCTCGCCCTCCAATGTTTTGCTCGGCACACCGCTCTAGCCCAAGCCTGGCGCGCTTTCTGTAACAGCTGCCGAAAGCTGCGTTCGGCTGCGAAGCAGTCACAATCCTCTCGACTCAAATAAAGACTCAAAATCGCGGTGTCAGGTTTTTGCGGCGGCGTCGCCACCGAACGCAGCCTTCGGCAGCTGCTACAGGTCTATGCTCACCCCGATCAAAACTGCAACATTTGTGTCATAGACGCTCCTTAAGGTGGCTGCAAAAACCAGCAGGGAGCCTGATGTGAGCCTATTAGAAGAAAACCAAGCCACCGACCTCGAAAAAATCGTCGGCCTCAGTCGTCGTGGTTTTATCAGCGCCGGCGCCCTTTGCGGTGCGGCGATGTTCCTCGGTGGCAACCTGCTGAGCCGTAGCGCACTGGCCACCAGTGTCAGCGCAGCTTCGAGCAAATTGCTGGGCTTCGACAGCATTGCCGCCGCCACCAGCGACACCATCACCCTGCCGCCGGGTTACAAGTCCTCGGTGCTGATCAGTTGGGGCCAGCCGCTGCACAAGGACGGTCCGGCCTTTGACCCGAGTGGTAATGGCAGCGCCCAGGCCCAGGAAGTCCAGTTCGGTGACAACAACGATGGCATGAGCCTGTTCGCCTTCCCCGGCGACGACAATCGCGCGCTGATGGCGATCAACAACGAATACACCAACTATCGCTACCTCTACGCCCATGGCGGCATGCCGCAGTCGGCCGAAGAAGTGCGCAAAGCGCTGGCCTGCGAAGGTGTGTCGGTGATCGAAGTGCAGCGCAAGAATGGCCAATGGCAATTCGTTCAGGGCTCGCGCTACAACCGCCGAATCCACGGCAATGCACCGCTGCAGTTGAGCGGCCCGGCCGCTGGCCATGAGCTGATGAAAACCGCCGCTGACAAGACCGGCAAAAAAGTGTTCGGGACTTTTCAGAACTGCGCCAATGGCAAGACGCCTTGGGGTACTTATCTGACCTGTGAAGAGAACTTCACCGACTGCTTTGGCAGCAGCAATCCCGAGCACAAATTCGACGCCGCACAAAAGCGCTATGGCGCATCGGTCGCCAGCAAAGAGATCAACTGGCATCAACACGACCCGCGTTTTGACCTGGCAAAAAACCCCAATGAACTCAACCGTCACGGCTGGGTAGTGGAAATCGACCCGTTCGACCCGCAATCGACCCCGATCAAGCGCACCGCCCTTGGCCGTTTCAAACACGAAAACGCGGCCCTGGCCGAGACCCACGACGGTCGTGCGGTGGTGTACATGGGCGACGATGAGCGCGGCGAGTTCATCTACAAATTCGTCAGCCGCGACAAAATCAATCACGCAACTCCCAAAGCCAACCATGACCTGCTGGACCACGGCACGTTGTACGTCGCTCGTTTCGATGCCGGCGACAGCAACCCCGACCATCCAAAAGGCCAGGGCCAGTGGATCGAGCTGACTCACGGCAAGAACGGCATCGACGCTGGCAGCGGTTTTGCCGATCAGGCCGAGGTGCTGATTCACGCGCGCCTGGCCGCCAGCGTCGTCGGCGCTACGCGTATGGACCGCCCGGAGTGGATCGTGGTCAGCCCACAAGATGGCCAGGTCTATTGCACCCTGACCAACAACGCCAAGCGTGGCGAAGACGGGCAACCAGTGGGCGGACCCAACCCACGGGAGAAAAACGTCTACGGGCAAATCCTGCGCTGGCGCACCGATCGCGACGACCACGCATCGCTGACGTTCGACTGGGATCTGTTCGTGGTGGCGGGCAACCCGACCGTGCACGCCGGGACAGCGAAAGCCGGCTCGTCGAACATCACGCCACACAACATGTTCAACAGCCCGGATGGCTTGGGCTTCGACAAGGCCGGTCGGCTGTGGATTCTCAGCGACGGGGACTACAGCAACGCCGGCGACTTCGCGGGCATGGGCAATAATCAGATGCTCTGCGCTGACCCTGCGACCGGTGAAATCCGCCGCTTCATGGTCGGCCCGGTCGGTTGCGAAGTGACCGGCATCAGTTTTTCACCGGACCAGAAGACCTTGTTTGTCGGCATTCAGCATCCGGGGGAAAACGGCGGGTCGACCTTCCCCGAGCATTTGCCTAACGGCAAGCCGCGCTCCTCGGTGATGGCGATTACCCGGGAAGACGGCGGGATCGTCGGCGCCTGACCTGGCCCCCATCGCGAGCAGGCTCGCTCCCACATTGGATCTGTGAACACGTAACCCTGTGGGAGCGAGCCTGCTCGCGATGGCGTCAGTAAAATCAGCACTCATCTCAAGCCCAACCACTAAAGTCGCCTCGTCTGCGCTACCATGTTTGGCCGGACGCGGCAGCCTGCTGCGCGCAGGAGTCAGCATGTCTCACCCGTTTGAAACACTTACCCCCGATCTGGTGCTCGACGCCGTAGAAAGCATCGGCTTTCTCAGCGACGCCCGCGTCCTTGCGCTCAACAGTTATGAAAACCGTGTTTATCAGGTTGGCATCGAAGATGGCGAACCGCTGATTGCCAAGTTCTACCGTCCGCAACGCTGGACCAACGCCGCCATTCTCGAAGAGCACCGCTTCACCTTCGAACTCGCCGAGTGCGAGGTGCCTGTCGTTGCGCCGTTGATTCACAACGGTGAAAGCCTGCACGAACACGCCGGTTTCCGCTTCACCCTGTTCCCGCGCCGCGGCGGTCGCGCGCCAGAGCCAGGCAATCTTGATCAGCTCTACCGTTTGGGACAATTGCTTGGCCGCTTGCACGCAGTAGGCGCCACCCGCCCCTTCGAACACCGCGAAGTGCTGGGCGTCAAAAACTTCGGCCATGATTCGCTGACCACCTTGCTTGAAGGCAACTTCATACCGCGCAGTTTGCTGCCAGCCTACGAGTCAGTCGCCCGCGACCTGCTTAAGCGCGTGGAAGAAGTCTACAAAGACACGCCGCACCAGAACATTCGCATACACGGTGATTGCCACCCCGGCAACATGATGTGCCGTGACGAGATGTTCCACATCGTCGACCTCGACGACTGTCGCATGGGGCCGGCGGTGCAGGACCTGTGGATGATGCTCGCCGGTGATCGTCAGGAATGTCTCGGTCAGTTGTCGGAACTGATGGACGGCTACAGCGAGTTCCACGACTTCAACCCGCGTGAACTGGCGTTGATCGAACCTCTGCGTGCCTTGCGCCTGATGCACTACAGCGCGTGGCTGGCCCGGCGTTGGGATGACCCGGCGTTCCCCCATAGTTTTCCGTGGTTTGGCACCGAACGTTATTGGGGCGACCAGGTGCTGGCATTGCGCGAGCAACTGGCAGCGCTAAACGAAGAACCGTTGAAGCTCTTTTGATTCACCACTATCCCCTTGTGGGAGCGAGCCGGCTCGCTCCCACTGGATTTGGTGTTCACAAATGCCTTACCAATTCAGATACGACATCCGCTGACAAATCTCCTTACAATCCCCCCTTTGTTAGCTGCCTAAGCAAGGATTCTGCATGCAAGCCGCCAACCTGCGTCGCGGGTACATATTGGGCCTGAGTGCCTACATCATCTGGGGATTATTCCCGCTCTACTTCAAAGCCATCGCCGACGTACCTGCCGTAGAAATCATCATCCACCGGGTACTTTGGTCAGCGCTGTTCGGCGCCTTGCTGCTGATGGTCTGGAAGCATCCGGGCTGGTGGCGTGAACTGCGTGAGAACCCACGGCGGCTGGCAGTCCTTGCGCTGAGCGGCACATTGATTGCCGCCAACTGGCTGACCTACGTCTGGGCGGTGAATAACGGACGCATGCTTGAGGCCAGTCTCGGTTACTACATCAACCCGCTGGTGAACGTGCTGCTGGGAATGCTGATCCTTGGCGAACGCTTGAGACGTCTGCAATGGGTCGCCGTCGGGCTGGCCGCCGTTGGCGTCGCGCAGCAAGTCTGGCAACTCGGCAGCCTGCCGTGGGTGTCGCTGGTGTTGGCGCTGACCTTCGGCTTCTACGGATTGATCCGCAAACAGGCTCCGGTCAAAGCATTGCCCGGGCTGGTAGTGGAAACCTGGATGCTGGTACCGATTGCCCTTGCCTGGCTGCTCTTCAATCCAACCGCTACCAGCGCGCAAGCAGCGTTCTGGACTACGTCCGAAGCGTGGTGGCTGGTCGCTGCCGGCCCGGYAACGCTGGTGCCGCTGGTCTGTTTCAACGCTGCTGCTCGGCATCTGCCCTACACCACCCTCGGCTTCCTGCAATACCTGGCGCCAACGCTGGTGCTGCTGCAAGCCGTACTGCTGTTCGGCGAGCATCTGTCGTCCACCACGCTGGTGGCCTTCATGTTTATCTGGGCAGGTCTGGCGGTTTACAGCATCGACGCCTGGATGAGTTTGCGTCGTCGCCGCTGATCAAAAAACGCACAAAGCCTTGCAGGCCACGACCGACGTGGCCTGCAAGCATCCTTCCCAAGGTTATCCACAGCGTGATCCCCGCCGTTTGTGCACAAGCCCTTGAAACTGCTGGTTTTTTGAACAACTCCTGAAGAGCCTTGGCCGGCGTGGGCTGGCGTCGAGTCTCTACAGGTTATCCACAGGCAGGTGCACGCTTTACTTGGATAACCTTTCCTCCCGCTTTACGGCTCGCTACGCAGTACCAACTCCACCATCAAATCATCAGCCAAGGTCTCCAGCCGCGACTGCAGCACCTCGAGGGAAAGGGTCAGCGGTACCGCAAGAATCGCTTCGGCGTGGAACAGCGGCTCGCTGCTCATCGGCGCCGGGCGTACGTCGGTTACCAAGCGTTCAAGGTTGACCCCCTGCTCACTCAGCAAACGCGTGATGTCACGGACGATTCCTGGTCGGTCATTACCGACCAGCTCCATGGCAATCGGCTTCCAGGTGCAGGATTGTTCGATACCGCTTTCGGCGATCAACACCCGAATCCCTTGAGCGGACAACGCCTGAAGTGCATCGACCAGTTCGTCATAACCCTCGGCTGGCACGCCCACCCGAAGGATCCCGGCAAACTGCCCGGCCATCCGTGACATGCGGCTCTCTAGCCAGTTACCACCATGCTCGGCAATGCATTGGGCGATGCGCTCGACCTGGCCGGGCTTGTCCGGGGCGAATACGGTGAGTACGAGGTGGTCCATGGCGCAGCCCTCTTGTCATGACTTTTGTTATAGAAAGGCAAGTATAGGCAAGGGACCCAATTCAGCGCGGCAGCAAAAAAATCAAAGCCCCATAGCAGTGAATTCAATATTATGTGTACAAGTTTTTAGATTTATCTGGAACAATCCAATAGTTTTTTGAGAACATCCTGTCCCCCGGCGTGACCGGACAGCCTGGCCGGGTCGCTAAACGACGTAATTAGTCTAATTTTCACAACCGCAATTCATCATGTAGTATGCCGCAGCGCGCACTACATAACGTTGGATCGATGTCTGCCCAGGCGCCATCGCAACCCTCAAAGCCCCGTCAGCAAGACTTTACGCCGTTGATTGGAACCACCCAGCCGCCAGCAATGGCATGTACTGGTAGAGGGGTTTGTGGTTTAAATGGCCAGAGGCTTCATTGTCAAATTGAAGAGCTGAAAAGCGAAATAGCTGAGCAGAGTGAGGCAAGCAATGACTGAACACGTTCAAGTCGGTGGCCTGCAGGTCGCCAAAGTCCTGTTCGACTTCGTGAACAACGAAGCCATTCCCGGTTCCGGCCTCACCGCCGACAAGTTCTGGGCCGGTGCCGACAAGGTCATTCACGACCTGGCGCCGAAGAACAAAGCCCTACTCGCCAAACGCGACGACCTCCAGGCGAAAATCGATGCCTGGCACCAGTCCCGTGCTGGTCTTGCGCATGACGCTGTGGCCTACAAAGCCTTCTTGCAAGACATCGGTTATCTGCTGCCAGAAGCGGCCGATTTCCAGGCAACGACGCAAAACGTCGACGACGAAATCGCCTGTATGGCCGGCCCACAGCTGGTGGTTCCGGTCATGAACGCCCGCTTCGCCCTCAACGCTTCGAACGCCCGCTGGGGTTCGTTGTACGACGCGCTGTATGGCACTGATGCCATCAGCGAGGCCGACGGCGCGGAAAAAGGCAAAGGTTACAACAAGGTTCGCGGCGACAAGGTCATCGCCTTCGCCCGCGCCTTCCTCGACGAAGCCGCGCCCTTGGCTGCCGGCTCTCACGTTGATTCCACCGGCTACAAGATCGTTGACGGCAAACTGGTTGTCAGCCTCAAGGGTGGCAGCAACAGCGGCCTGCGCAACGACGCACAGCTGATCGGCTTCCACGGCGATGCGGCGGCGCCGACCGCGATCCTGCTGAAAAACAACGGCCTGCATTTCGAAATCCAGATCGACGCCAGCACACCGGTCGGCCAGACCGACGCCGCCGGCGTAAAAGACCTGCTGATGGAAGCCGCACTGACCACCATCATGGACTGCGAAGACTCCGTGGCCGCCGTCGATGCCGATGACAAAGTGGTGATCTACCGCAACTGGCTCGGCCTGATGAAAGGCGATCTGTCGGAAGAAGTCGCCAAGGGTGGCAAGACCTTCACCCGCACCATGAACGCCGACCGCACCTACACCGCCCCGGACGGTAGCGAACTGAGCCTGCACGGCCGCTCGCTGTTGTTCGTGCGCAATGTGGGCCACTTGATGACCATCGACGCGATCCTCGACAAGAATGGCAACGAAGTGCCGGAAGGTATCCTCGACGGCCTGGTCACCAACCTCGCAGCGCTGCACAGCCTTAACGGCAACACCACCCGCAAGAACAGCCGTACCGGTTCGGTCTACATCGTTAAACCGAAAATGCACGGTCCGGAAGAAGCGGCGTTCACCAACGAACTGTTCGGGCGCATCGAAGACGTGCTCGAGTTGCCGCGCAATACCCTCAAAGTCGGCATCATGGACGAAGAGCGGCGTACCACGGTCAACCTCAAGGCCTGTATCAAGGCTGCCAGCGAGCGCGTGGTCTTCATCAACACCGGCTTCCTCGACCGTACCGGTGATGAAATCCACACGTCCATGGAAGCCGGCGCGATGGTGCGCAAGGCTGACATGAAGGCTGAAAAGTGGATCAGCGCCTACGAAAACTGGAACGTCGACATCGGTTTGAGCACTGGCCTGCAAGGTCGCGCGCAAATCGGTAAAGGCATGTGGGCCATGCCCGACCTCATGGCCGCCATGCTCGAGCAGAAAATCGCTCACCCGCTGGCCGGCGCCAACACCGCCTGGGTGCCTTCGCCGACCGCCGCTGCGCTGCACGCGCTGCATTACCACAAGGTTGATGTGTTCGCCCGTCAGGCCGAACTGGCCAAGCGCGCTCGCGCATCGCTGGACGACATCCTGACCATCCCGCTGGCAAACAACCCCAACTGGACGGCGGAACAGATCCAGAATGAACTGGACAACAACGCCCAGGGCATCCTCGGTTATGTGGTGCGCTGGATCGACCAGGGCGTGGGCTGTTCGAAAGTACCGGACATCAACGACGTCGGCCTGATGGAAGACCGTGCAACGTTGCGCATCTCCAGCCAGCACATCGCCAACTGGCTGCGTCATGGCATCGTCAGCGAAGCCCAGGTGCTGGAAACCCTCAAGCGCATGGCCYCGGTGGTTGACCGCCAGAACGCCAACGACCCGCTGTACCGTCCGCTGGCACCGAACTTCGACAGCAACATCGCCTTCCAGGCGGCGGTCGAACTGGTGATCGAAGGCACCAAGCAGCCAAACGGCTACACCGAGCCGGTCCTGCACCGTCGCCGTCGCGAGTTCAAGGCTGCCAATGGCCTGTGAATAAGCGTTAGCGACATGAAAAAGCCCTGATCGAGAGATCAGGGCTTTTTTATTTGAAACAGACTCACACGTTCATCCCCAACTGATGCTTGACCAGCGCCAACAGCTCTTTGCTGTCGATGGGCTTGAGCAGAAAATCCACCACGCTCAAGTGCATGGCATCAATGACATCCCGGGCTTTGGCGTCACCGGAAACGATGATGATCGGCAACGCCGCCCGTTCCGACTCACGCACTTCACGGACCAGTTCCAGACCATCGATGTGACGCATTCGCAGATCAGTGATGAGCAACCCGATCGACTTGTTCGAGTCCAACAGTTTGAGTGCGCTTTCGCCACTGGCTGCCGTCATGCAGCGGATGCCATCAAGCGCAAGAATTTCCGAAAGCAGCTCACGTGTGTCCTTGTCGTCGTCGACGATCAGCACACGTTGTGCCGGCAAATCCGGTTCGTGCATGACTGCACTCAACGCTTCACGCTCGGCATCGCTCAAAATATCGTGGTCGGACATAAATCTCTCTACATATTCGGATTAATCCCCTAGCACCATGGTCGGACATCGCTAAGCAGAACTTAAATGTGCGCTTTGCCGAATAGTTTTCCAAGTAGGCTAACCAGCGGTTTTGCGCATTAATAGCGTAGGGTATTTCCGAAATTTCGCTTCCTGCACCGTTACCTAGACTTACGTCCAATGGGCACTCTTCGCACAGGGGCCGACCATAGCAGTGACTCCGACAACAACAAATCGAAAAAGACTGCGGTAATGGTTATGAGTAAAGCGGATGCCTTCACCCAGGCAGGGAAAACAGCGGTGCTGCAGAACATCCAGGGCACCTTGCAGTTCCTTCAGCGTTTCCCGCCGTTCAACCAGATGGAACACGCGCACCTGGCCTATCTGGTCGAACAATGCCAAT
Source organism: Pseudomonas sp. 05T35 (assembly GCF_056396605.1). Taxonomy (NCBI): domain Bacteria; kingdom Pseudomonadati; phylum Pseudomonadota; class Gammaproteobacteria; order Pseudomonadales; family Pseudomonadaceae; genus Pseudomonas; species Pseudomonas sp. 05T35. Next base: position 14,129 of record NZ_JBFTLU010000005.1, on the reverse strand, counting down.
TGCGCTTCTACGGTCCGGGCGAGAGCATCATCAAGCCTGCGGACGGACCGGTTGAGCATTTTTACATCGTCAAACAGGGCCGGGTGGTCGGCGAACGTCCGCACACGGCCAAGGGCGGCACCGAAACCACCTTTGAAATCACCACCGGTGAGTGTTTCCCCCTCGCCGCACTGCTGGGCGAGCGCGCAACCCGCACCGAGCACCTGGCCGCTGAAGACACCTTTTGCCTACAACTGAACAAGCAGGCCTTCATCAAGCTGTTCGCCCTTTCCAGCACGTTTCGCGACTTTGCCCTACGCGGCGTCAGCAGCCTGCTGGATCAGGTCAACCAGCAAGTCCAGCAAAAAGCCGTGGAAACCCTCGGCACCCAGTACTCGCTCAATACCCGCCTCGGCGAATTGGCCATGCGCCATCCCGTGACCTGTAGCCCTGCGACCCCGCTGCGTGAAGCCGTGACCCTGATGCACGAGCAACAGGTCGGCAGCATTGTGGTGGTCAATGAACAGAAAGCCCCGCTGGGGATTTTCACCCTGCGCGATTTGCGTCAGGTGGTCGCCGATGGCACCAGTGACTTCAATCAGCCCATCGACCGGCACATGATCCACGCGCCGTTCTTCCTGACGCCGGACCACAGCGCGTTCGATGCGGCCATTGCCATGACCGAACGGCACATCGCCCACGTCTGCCTGGTGAAAGACCAACGGTTGTGCGGCGTGGTCTCGGAACGCGACCTGTTTTCCCTGCAACGCGTCGATCTGGTGCATTTGGCACGCACCATTCGCAGTGCGCCCCGGGTGGAAAACCTGGTGGCGCTGCGCGGTGAAATCGGCCAACTGGTCGAACGCATGCTCGCCCATGGCGCATCCTCGACCCAAATCACCCACATCATCACCTTGCTCAACGATCACACCGTGTGCCGGGTCATCGAGCTGACGCTGGCCGATAAAGGCGACCCCGGCATACCGTTCAGTTGGCTGTGCTTCGGCAGCGAAGGCCGCCGCGAGCAGACGCTGTACACCGATCAGGACAACGGCATTCTCTTCGAGGCGCGCGATGCGGTGCAGGCGGCCGAGATTCGCAGCAAGCTGTTGCCGATCGCCCAGCAGATCAATCAGAGCCTGGCGCTCTGCGGCTTTACCCTGTGCAAGGGCAATATCATGGCTGGCAACCCGCAGCTGTGTTTGTCCCGTGCAGAATGGGCGCGGCGATTCGCGGCGTTTATCCGCGARGCAACGCCGGAGAATTTGCTCGGGTCGAGTATCTAYTTCGACCTGCGGGTGGTCTGGGGCGATGAGCAAGGCTGCGAACAATTGCGCCGCGCGATTCTCGATCAGGTGGCAGACAATCGGCTGTTCCAGCGCATGCTGGCCATGAACGCCCTGCGCCAACGCCCGCCGGTTGGGCGCTTCCGCGAGTTCGTGCTGGAGAAAAAGAACGGTGAAAAAGCCACCCTCGACCTGAAAGTCCAAGGGCTGACCCCGTTTGTCGACGGTGCCCGGCTATTGGCGCTGGCCCATGGTATCGGGGTCAACAATACCCTGGAGCGCTTTCGTCAACTGGTGGCCAAAGAAGTCATCGACCCGCTGGACGGTGCGGCCTATGAAGAGGCCTATCACTTCATCCAGCAAACCCGCATGCAGCAGCATCAGCGACAGACCCGTGAGAACTTGCCCTATTCCAATCGGGTCGATCCGGACAGCCTGAATCATCTGGACCGGCGCATCCTGCGTGAGTCCCTGCGCCAGGCTCAACGCCTGCAAAGCAGCCTGACCCTGCGGTATCAGCTATGAAGCTGTTTTCATGGCTGCGCCCCGCCGGGCCGACATTGACCGCCGCGCAGCAACAGCGCCTGGACCAACTGCCAAGCGCTCCGACGCTGGGCGAATGCAGCCTGCGCGAGCAACGTTGGGTGGTCGTCGATCTGGAAACCACCGGGCTGAACCTGAACAAGGACGTGGTGCTGTCGATCGGAGCCGTGGTGATCGAAGACGGCGCGATCGATTTCAGTCAGCAGTTCGAGCGAACCTTGCAGCGCAACGACCATAAACTCGGGCCTAGCGTGTTGCTTCATGGTTTGGGGCCCAGCGCAATTGCCGCTGGCAGCGATCCGCGGGACGCCTTGCTGGATTTCATGGAGTTTGTCGGTGACAGTCCATTGCTGGCGTTTCATGCGCCGTTCGACCAGCACATGCTCGGTCGCGCCTTGAAGGACAGCCTGGGTTATCGCTTGCAGCATCCTTTCCTTGATGTAGCCGACATGGCGCCACTGCTGTGCCCACAGGCGAACATCCGCGAAGCCGGGCTGGACGACTGGATCAACTGGTTCAAGCTGCAAGTCTTCGAACGCCATAACGCCAGCGCCGACGCCATGGCCACCGCTGAGTTAGTGTTGATCCTGTTCAACCGCGCGCGAACGCAGCAGATTCACAGCCCGCTGAATCTGCAACAGCGCTTGAGCCAGTGGAAACGCCGGCAGCAAAGCCATTCCTTCTAGGTGTTCAGCGCCTGTTGCAACGCCATCGCGAGCAGGCTMGCTCCCACAAGAGCACCTATATACCTGTGGGAGCGAGCCTGCTCGCGATGGCGATCTTGTCAGCACCACTAAACCCTCGCCAGCCGCGCCGGAACTTACTAGGCTAGACCTCTGCCCCATGATCCCTGAATACAGCCGAGGAATGTCCATGTCCGCCCCCAGCATGACCTTGTTCCACAACCCTGCTTCGCCTTACGTGCGTAAAGTGATGGTGCTGCTGCATGAAACCGGTCAACTGGACCGCGTGGCGCTGCAACACAGCCAATTGACCCCGGTCAGCCCTGATGCCGCGTTGAACCAGGACAACCCGCTGGGCAAGATTCCGGCGCTGCGCCTGGACGACGGTAACGTGTTATACGACAGCCGGGTGATCCTCGAATACCTCGATCAGCAACATGTCGGTAATCCGCTGATCCCTCGTGAAGGCACGGCGCGCTGGCGGCGCCTGACCCTGGCCGCGCTGGCCGACGGGATCATGGACGCCGCGGTGCTGATCCGTTATGAACTCGCCCTGCGCGCCCCGGAGAAACACTGGGACCAATGGCTCGACGCCCAGCGCGACAAGATCCGCCGGGCCTTGGCGGTGCTGGAAGCCGACGCCATCGCCGAGCTGACCAGCCATTTCGACGTCGCGGCCATCAGCGTTGCCTGCGCCTTGGGTTATCTGGATTTGCGTCACCCGGACCTGGAATGGCGCAAGAGCAATCCGCAACTCAGCGCCTGGTATGCCGAAGTAAGCCAGCGGCCGTCGATGCTGGCGACCGTGCCGAAGGTTTAGCAGCACCGGCTGACCTGAGGGAGCGGGGCTTGCCGATGAGGGCRTCACCCTGCTCCGCCGTAAACAACCCGGCAATCTGCACCGCCAGCCATTCACCCTGCAACTRATCCTCGCGCAACCCCAGCGACCTACTCATACACCACCTCTGGCTTGGCAATCCTGCCCTGGCCAATCCCGTACCAGTCGAGTTTACGGGTCAGCACCATAAACACGCCCAGCAAGCCGAACAACAGCAGCGAGCCCATCAACAGCGCGTAATCCTCGGCACTCAACAAGCCGTAAAGCAAACCGTAGAGCGCCGCCAACCCCGCCGAAAAACTCAACCCGTGGCGTGCACTGCGCAGCACATGGCAAACATAGAAACCGATCAACAACACGCAGGCAGCGGCCGACAGCAGATACGCCAGGGCAAAGCCGATGTGCTCGGAGAGCGACAACAGCAGCAGATAGAAGAACGCCAGCGCCACACCCACCAAGGCGTATTGAACCGGGTGTACCGCGAGGCTTTTCAGCACTTCGAAAAGAAAGAACCCGGCAAAGGTCAGCACGATAAACAGCAGCGCGTATTTGATCGCCCGATCGCTTTTGAGGTACTGATCCACCGGGTCGATGAAGCTGACGCCGAAACTGCGGCTTTTGAACTCTTCACAGCTGGAATGGGACAAGCAGCTATTGAGTGCCTCTTCCAGATTGGTGGAAAAGAACGAGGTCTGCCAATTGGCGCTGAAACCTTCAGCACTTATCTCACGCTGGGCCGGCAGGTAGTTGCCGATAAAGCTCGGATGCGGCCAGTTGGCTTTCAAACTGACTTTGCTGGTTTTACCCACCGGGGTGATCTGCAACTGACCGGTGCCTTGCAGACGCAGGTCAAAACCGAAGGCCAGCTCTGTGGCTTTGTTCGCATCCAGCATCGGCAACCTGGCGTGCACGCCCTCGCCCAGCCAGTCCACTTGCGTACCTGGAACAAAGTCCAGGCTTTGGTCATCGAGCTCAAGCTTCAAGGCGTTTTCGATGCCACGAATATCGCTGATGCCCACGGTCAGGAACGGCTGGTCGAACTGGTAGTCGGAAAAGTCCTCCTTGATGCCCAAGTGCTCCGGGATAGAGAAGTGCCCGCTGATCCGGTTATCCGCGTGAAACAGCCGCGCCTCGTAAATGCCACGGGCGCGCAGTTCGGTTTGAACCTGGCCATCGAGTTCGAAACGTTCAGGAAGGAAATACAGTCGCCCCCGTTCCTGAGTCGTTTCCTGATAACGCTCACTGGTTTTTTCGTTGGTTTTCCAGGTCCGGACCACCTTGCGATACGGCACCACCATCAGCGGCCCGCTCAATTGCTGGCTGTAGCTGGAACTACGGGCGATGTCCTCAAGGACACCGTTGCGCAGTTGCTGACGGTCAAAAATCACCCCGCTGATCATCAGCAACGGGATCATCAACAGCACTATCAGAAGGGCAATTGCCCCAAGTTTTATGGCCAAGCTGCGGTTCATGGGTTCTCTCCCTGTTCGAATGAGGGAGAGTCTGGAAGATGGGTGTGAGGGTTTTATGGGGGGAATGTGGAGAGTGTGTGGAGAAGCTAATAATCGTTCCCGCTCCGCGTGGGAACGATTATCTGGGCAGACGCAACGTCACCTCGACGCCGCCCGGCACATTGCCGACATGCAATTCACCCCCATGCAACTTGACTACTTCTTCAACGAAGTTAAGCCCAAGGCCGGTACTTTTACGTCCACTGTCCGGGCGTGGCAGTGAATAGAAGCGTTCGCTCAAACGCCCCAGAGCGTAATCCGGAATCGGTTCGGCCTGATTGAACAGTTTGAATTCGACCTGCCCGGCATGCCGTTCGGCGGTGAAGCTCAAGACGCCGTGGGACGGGGAGAAATCCAGAGCGTTCTCCAGCAGATTGCCCAGCGCCTGACGCAGCAAGAACGGCTCGCCCAGCACATCCAGATCGGTTGAAATCTGTTTTTCGATCTTCAACTGCTTGCGCTCGATACGCGCATGCTGACCGCTGAGCAACTCATCGACCAATGCTGCCAACGTCACCGGTACACGCTCTTCCAGCCCTTGGCGCTGCTCGACCTGCGCCAGGTTCAGCAAGCGCTCGATCAACTGCTGCATCCGTGCACTTTCGCTGTCGATATTGCGGACAAAGCGCTGTTGTTGTGTTGCCGGCATCTCGCCTTGCAGCAACTCGGCGGCACCGCGAATCGCCGCCAACGGGCTCTTCAGTTCGTGGGTCAGGGTATGCACGTATCGCTCGACGTAAGCCTTGCCTTCCAGTTGCGTGCGCATGCGCTCCACCGCCGTGGCCAGTTGCTCCAGCTCTGCGCCGCGATAGTGCGGCAGCTCGGCCCGTCGACCTTCGCTGACCGCCTGGGCGTAAGCGGTCAACTGCCGTAATGCGACACTCAGCCACCAGGACAACGCCGCACCGAACAACAAGCCGAGGCCGATCAACCCGGCGCCGTACCAAAGCAATCGACGTTCGGTGCGGTCGACGTAAGGCTGCAATRAGCTGTTGGGCTTGGCCACGGTGACCACGCCGATGATCTGCCCGTTATCGCGGATCGGCGCGCCAACGTGCATCACCGAAGAAGTGGCATCGTCAGCGATACTGCGGGTCGAACGTGCGCCGTATTCGCCGCGCAAGGTCAGGTACACATCGTTCCAGCGCGAATAGTCCTGGCCCACTGCTACGCCGCTGGAGTCCAGCACCACGATGCCTTTGGCATCCGTGACGTAGATACGGTGGTTGACCGAATTTTTCGGYAACCCCCAGATTGTCGCCGCCGGCTGCCGCTCGCCGTAAGCCTTGAGCAACTCGGGCCAGCGATTCTGGTTGAGGGTGCCAGCCTTGAAGTCGTCACGCAGGATTTCGGCCATCAGATTGGCGGTGTCCACCAGGGTTTCTTCGGTGGACTGTCGAACGCCGGGGCGGATTTCTTCCATCACCGTGTTGAGCACGAAGTAACCGGTCAGGCCGATGAACAATACATAGACCAGGAAAATCCGGATTCCCAACGGCATCAGCTATTCCCCGGGCTATAGCTGTAACCGAGGCCACGGTGAGTCTGGATCGGCTCCGCACTGGCAGCCACCAGACGCAACTTGGCGCGCAGGCTTTTGATGTGGCTGTCGATGCTGCGCTCGTAACCCGCATCGGCGGCGACTCCCAGCGCATCGAGCAACTGCTCGCGGCTGAAGACTCGCTCGGGTTGCTCCAGTAAACACTGCAGCAGACGGAATTCGTGGCGGGTCAAGCCCAGGGGTTGACCGCGATAGCTGATCAGCACGCGGTCGGTGTCGATCTGGAACACGGCGCTGGACGACTCGTTCACCGCGCGCGGCGCCATGCGTTTGAGAATCGCCCGGACGCGCGCCGCGACTTCCCGAGGGCTGAATGGCTTGACTACATAATCGTCGGCGCCGATCTCCAGCCCCACGACCCGATCGATCTCGCCGTCGCGGGCACTGAGGAACATCACCGGCACTTCGCTGAAGCGCCGCAACTGTTTACAGGTCTCGAAGCCGCTGATATCCGGAAGCCCGATATCCAGAATGATCAAGTCTGCAGGTGTCATGCGCTGATGCTCGAGCGCCGCCGCGCCGAGGCTCAACCACGTGGTGGTGAAGCCTTCGCCCTGCAAGGCAAAAATCAGCGTATCGGCAATTGCCGCTTCGTCTTCGACAATCAGGATATGAGGCATGGCATCCAAGCCCGGCAATTAAGTGGGCGAACGGTGCCCCAAGGCTGATTCGGCGTCAATCAGCAGTCAGGCTTATCCGCGACAAAGCGTCTGGCCGGGTTCACCGCCGCACCAAACTCACGTAATGCCTTGGCACCGATCAGCAGCGGATAATTGAAACTGCTGCGGTCGGTCAGATTAACCTCGACCGTGCGCTTGATGCTGCCAAGGCACAGTTCCAGTTCGACGACCGGACGCTTGGCGACGTCCGCCGTGTCCTTGTCATCTTCCTCGTCAGCGCGGCTTTTGATTTTGCTGATGCGCAAGACTTTGTGTTCGAAGACCTTGTTGCTCGCATCCTTGGTGCCCAGACGGAAGCGCACCCAGTCTTCGCCATTGCGGGTGAAGGTTTCGATGTCCTTGGCCGACAGGGACGCCGTCAGCGCGCCGGTGTCCATCTTGGCCTTGAGGACCTGACCACCGATTTCCGGCAACTTGATGTATTCGTAACGACCATAAAGGGTCGGCTCAGCTGCCATGACCGGCAGGGCCACAAGGGCTAACAATGCGAGGATGGATTTCACGTAATGGTTTTCCTTCGAAAGAGGGACAGCGGGATTTTAGACCGTCAGTCTGGGATTCGTTCTCCAAATCGCATCGCGAGCAGGCTCGCTCCTACAAGTAATCTCATGTGTGTCGCAGATCTTATGCACACCGAAAACCCCCATGTGGGAGCGAGCCTGCTCGCGATGAGGCCGTTACCAACACCATGATTATCTGATCAGTTGAATTCTGATCGAGCTTATCGCTCGCGAAGTGAAACATTTGTCATCTGTCGGTTTGGCCTCCAGGCCGAAGCTGCTTATCATTGCGCGCCCAAACGCTTACAAGAGTTATTTATGCGCCGCCTGCTCACCGGCTGTTTCGTCACCTTGCTGCTGTTGCTCAACACCCTGGTCCTGTTCGGCCCGTTGATGCTGTTTGCCCTGCTGAAACTGCTCTTGCCGGGGCGCTTTCGTGATGATGCCAGCGCGGCGGTGATGTGGATCGCCGAGACCTGGGCCGAAATCGACAAACTGATTTTCGCCCTGTGCATCCCCACGCAATGGGACATTCGCGGCGGCGAAGGCCTGCGGGTCGACACCTCTTACCTGGTGATCAGCAATCACCGGTCCTGGGTCGACATCCCGGCGCTGATCCAGACCCTCAACCGGCGCACGCCGTTCTTCAAATTCTTCCTGAAGAAAGAGCTGATCTGGGTGCCGTTTCTGGGCCTGGCCTGGTGGGCGCTGGATTACCCGTTCATGAAGCGCTACAGCAAAGCTTTTCTCGCCCGGTATCCGGAACTGCACGGCAAGGACCTGGAGATCACCAAAGCCGCCTGCGAGTTGTTCAAGCGCCAGCCGGTAAGTGTGGTCAATTACCTGGAAGGCACTCGCTTCACACCAGCCAAACGCACCGAACAGCAATCGCCGTTCAAGCACTTGCTCAAGCCCAAGGCCGGCGGCGTGGCGTTTGTATTGGCGGCGCTGGGTGAACAGCTGGATGCGGTGCTCGATGTGACCGTGGTGTATCCACAGGCGAAGATTCCGGGTTTCTGGGATCTGATCAGCGGTGCAGTGCCAAGGGTGATCATCGACATCAAGACCCGCGAGCTGGATCCGACGTTGTGGCAGGGTGATTACGAAAACGATCCGGCGTTTCGCCAGAGCGTCCAGAACTGGGTCAACCAGCTCTGGACCGAGAAGGACTCACGCATCGACGCCTTGCGCGCCGAGCGGGCTGAATCAGCCGTCGGCGCCCCAGATCCCGCCAAGGCTATTGAGTAGCGAACCGCCCACCCCCTGCTGACCGAGGAATTGCAGCAGGATCGGGGTGAACTGGCCGATCATGCCGCCGTCCATGCCCAGCGCGCTGAAGGCGCTGTTCAGGTCATTGGTGTTCTTCACGCCGTCCAGGTTGCCCAAAACGCTGTCCAGGGGCGACGACTTGCCGGACGAGCCACCGAGCAGTCCGCCAAGCATGCCCAGGCCACCGCCAGCCGACAACATGCCCAGCCCCGGCGCGTCTTTGGTCAACTGCGAATAATCGGTCGAGCTCAACTGGTTCTTCGCCAGACCCAGCATGGCGCTCGTGCCTCCGATGGCCTGTTCCGGGGTCACGTTCAGCACACTCAGCGCGCTCAACAGGCCTGTTGCCTGCGTGGTCGGTGCAGCGGCAGCCGTCTCATCGCCGTCCTGCATGCCGGACACTACACCCGCCACATCGTTCAGGCTGAAGCCGGCAGCGAAGACCGGGCTGGTCGCCAGGGTCATGAGCGAAGCCAAAGCAAAACCGCGTGAAATCTTCATCGAAACCAACTCCTGAACCCTGAAAGCCACCCGAATGCGGGCGGAAAACTGCTGGTTTGACCGGAATGGGTCAGGCATTGTTCCGTGGTCACGCCACCCTTTTTAGCACTGCAACGATCAGGCGTTTCGCCAGAGCGTCCAGAACCGGGCCATCCAGTTCTGGACCGAGAAGGAGTCACGCATCGACGCCTTGCGCGCCGAGCGGGTTGAATCAGCCGCCGACGCCCCAGATCCCGCCGAGGCTGTTGAGTAGCGAACCGCCAACGCCCTGCTGACCGAGGTATTGCAGCAGGATCGGGGCAAACTGGCCGATCATGCCGCTGTCCATGCCCAGCGCGGTGAAGGCGTTGTTCAGGTCACTGGTGTTCTTGACGTTGTCCAAGGTGCTGTCCAGGCCTGTCGACTTACCCGGCGAACCACTGAGCAGACCGCTCAAGCCACCCAGGCTGCCCAATGCATTGCTGCCCGATAGCTGATCAAGACCCGGCACTTTATTGGTCAACTGGGAATAATCGGCCGCGCCCAACTGATTCTTCGCCAGCCCCAACATGGCTCCCGTACCACCAATCGCCTGCTCCGGTGTGACGTTCAGCGAACTCAGTGCACTCAACAAGCCTGCTGCCTGCGGGGTCGGTGCGGCGGCAGCCGTCTTGTCGCTGCCCTGCATACCGGACACGGCACCGGCCACATCGTTCAGGCTGAAGCCTGCAGCGAAGACCGGGCTGGTCGCCAGCGTCATGAGCGAAGCCAAAGCAAAACCGCGTGAAATCTTCATCGAAACCAACTCCTGAACCCTGAAAACCACCTGCAATCAGGTGGTGGAAACCAGCCGTTAAACTGGTCGCGACATTAATTGTTCCCGGCCATTGTGCGCCGCACCGGCTTGCGTGAAATCTAGCCGATAAATATTTTTCCTGCGCTGCATCCGATCTCTGACCCTCTGCGTATATCAAGCACGGACAGACATTCCTGGCCGATTCCCCTACTAGGACAATCACCATGAAGCGCACTACGATTAAAACCCCGTTGATCGCCAGCCTGCTGAGCCTGGTCGTGACCTGCGGTTTGCCCCTCAACAGCGTGCATGCGGCAGACATGAGCCACGACCCTGTGATGGTTGGCGGACAAGCCATGATGCCAAGCAAGGACATCATCGATAACGCCGTAAACTCGGCGGATCACACCACTCTGGTCGCCGCGGTAAAAGCCGCCGGTCTGGTCGATACCCTCAAGGGTAAAGGCCCGTTCACCGTGTTCGCACCGGTCAACGCGGCGTTCGCCGCCCTGCCCGCCGGCACCGTCGATACCCTGCTCAAACCTGCCAACAAAGCCACGCTGAGCCACATCCTTACCTACCACGTGGTCGCCGGCAAACTCGACATGGCGGCGCTGGCCCAGCAGATCAAGGCCGGCGGCGGTAAAGCCGAACTCACCACCGTCAGCGGCGGCAAGCTGTGGGTGACGATGAACGGCCCGCACAACATCACCCTCAAGGACGAAAAAGGCGCCACCGCCGACATCACGACCTATGACGTGTACCAATCCAACGGCGTGATTCAAGTCATCGACAAAGTGCTGATGCCGAAAAGCTAAGCGCTGACGCCGGCCCTGGGGATCAGGGCCGGCGTGCCTTGAGGGCTGTCGCCGTGAATGGAACAACAACGTGCCGTGAACTAACCTCAGCCTGCAACCGACAGCGCATACCAACCGGGATTACTTGGAGAACGGTCATTTCCACCGCCGACGCCGAACCGCTCAGACAGCTGCTCGCCCAATGTTCACTGGGTGACCGCCGTGCGTTCGAGACGCTCTACCGCAGCGTTGCACCGCGCCTGCATGGTGTGGCGCTGCACTTCATGGGGCGCAGCGACCTGGCCGAAGAAGTGCTGCAGGAAAGTTTCGTGCGCATCTGGAACAACGCCTCGCGCTACCAGGCGCATTTGTCGGCGCCGATGACCTGGATGATCAACATCACCCGCAACCAGGCCATCGACCAGTTACGCAAACACCGCGACCGCCGCCTCAGCGAACGGGAAGAACAGGCATTGGTCGACGAAGCGCCCTCGGCCCAGGAGCTACTCAGCAGCGACCGTGAAGCCCGCGCACTGAAGCGCTGCCTGGAGACCCTTGAAGGCATGCAGCGTCAATCGATCACCGTGGCCTACTTTCAGGGTTTGTCCTGCGCTGAACTGGCCGATCATCTGGCGGCACCATTGGGCTCGGTCAAGTCCTGGATTCGCCGTGGCATGGAGCGCCTGCGCAGGTGCCTTGAATCATGAACTATCAAACCCAGCGCTTGCGCCGCGCCCTCGCCGCCGACTACGCGATTGGCCTGATGCCCACCGCCGCGCGCCGTCGCTTCGAACAGCTGCTGCTCGACGACGCCGAGTTGCGCGTTGAACTGGCCAAGTGGCAAGAGAGCCTGACCAGCCTCAACRAACCCTTGGTGGAAGTGCCCGTGCCCGACCGGGTATGGACAGCCATCAATGCGCGGATCGAGCCGCAAGAACTGCACGTGCCGGCCAAGCGTCCGTTCTGGAACTGGTTGCGCATAACGGTGGCCGTCTGCTCGCTGCTGGTGGCCGTGACGCTGGGCATTCTCTACAACCGCGACAGCAGCCAGTACAGCGCCACCTTACTCAGCGCCAGCGCGCAGCCTGCCTTGCGAATCAAGGCTCACAACGACTATCTGCAAGTCGAACCGCTGGCCCTGGCCACCGTCGCCACCGGACACAGCCTCGAGTTGTGGGCGGTTCCAGCGGATGGCAAACCGATTTCCCTGGGCGTGATCCCGGCGGGCGGTAAAGGACGGGTCGCATTGAGCGAAAAACAGCATGCGCTGCTGGGTAAACCGATAGCGCTGGCAGTCAGCCTTGAACCTGAAGGCGGTTCGCCGACCGGACAACCGACGGGGCCGGTTTTGTATCAAGGGGCGTTGGCGGGACTCTGAATCAAGGCACAAAACCTGTGGGAGCGAGCCGGCTCCGGGCGGCGTTCCGACGATGGCGATAGCTCATTCCATATGAGCGTTGACTGACCCACTGCTATCGCGAGCGGGCTCGCTCCCACAGGGGATGCGCTGTCATGAATGCAAAAAAGGGCGACATCACTGTCGCCCTTTTTTCCGTCTTGCCCTAAGCCTTACGCCGCACTAAACAACTTGTGCGGATCGATCACAAACTTCTTCGGTACGCCAGCATCGAATTCGCCGTAACCACGTGGTGCGTCATCAAGGCTGATAACCTCGACACCCACGATGTCGGCAATCTTGATGCGGTCCCACATGATCGCCTGCATCAACTGGCGGTTGTACTTCATCACCGGGGTCTGGCCGGTGTGGAAGCTGTGGGATTTGGCCCAGCCCAGACCGAAGCGGATGCTCAGGCTGCCCATTTTCGCGGCGGCGTCGACGGCACCCGGATCTTCTGTCACGTACAGGCCAGGGATACCGATTTTGCCGGCAACCCGAACCACGCCCATCAGCGAGTTGAGTACGGTGGCCGGTGCTTCGTGTTTCACCCCGGCATGGCCGTGACCGCGAGCTTCGAAGCCTACGGCATCGACGGCGCAGTCCACCTCCGGTTCGCCCAACAGTGCAGCGATTTGTTCGTGCAGTGGGGTGTCTGTCGACAGGTCGGCGATTTCGAAACCCTGAGCCTTGGCATGGGCCAGGCGGATCGGGTTGACGTCACCGATGATCACCACCGCAGCACCCAGCAGGCGAGCGGAAGCGGCAGCTGCCAGGCCAACCGGGCCGGCGCCGGCGACGTACACGGTGCTGCCAGGGCCAACGCCGGCAGTCACTGCGCCGTGGTAACCGGTGGGCAGGATGTCGGAGAGGCAGGTCAGGTCACGGATTTTTTCCATGGCCCGGTCGCGATCCGGCAGTTTCAGCAGGTTGAAGTCGGCATACGGCACAAACGCGTATTCGGCTTGGCCACCGGTCCAGTCACCCATGTCGACATAACCATAGGCACCACCCGGACGCGCCGGGTTAACGCTCAGGCAGACGCCAGTATGTTGCTCTTTGCACGAACGGCAACGGCCACAGGCAACGTTGAAAGGTACCGACACCAAGTCGCCGATCTGCAGGTTCTCGACACCGCTGCCCTTCTCGATCACTTCACCCGTGATCTCGTGACCCAGTACCAGACCGGTTTGGGCCGTGGTGCGACCACGCACCATGTGCTGGTCGGAACCACAGATATTGGTGGATACCACGCGCAGGATGACGCCGTGCTCGATCTTCCTGCCGCGCGGGTCCTGCATTTTTGGATAGTCGATTTTCTGTACTTCGACCTTGCCAGCGCCGAGATACACCACACCACGATTACCAGACATGCTTTCACCTCGCTGTTGTTTTTATGTAGCGGTCGCGTCGCCAAAAACCGGCGGCGCGTTAATTGCTCGGGTTTATTGCCTGTGTGTTTCGTATTGCCTGTTATGACGCCATCGCGAGCAGGCTCGCTCCCACAGTGGATCTTTGGTGTGACTAAGATCCGAGTGTTGAAACAAACTCCTGTGGGAGCGAGCCTGCTCGCGATGACGATTTAAAGAACGACGGTGCGATTGGCGTTCAAAAACACCCGCCGTTCAATGTGATAACCCACCGCCCGGGCCAACGTCAGCCCTTCGATATCCCGACCCTTGGCAATCAGGTCTTCGGGGTAATGGCTGTGATCCACCGCTTCCACGCCTTGGGCAATGATCGGGCCTTCGTCGAGGTCGTTGTTGATGTAGTGCGCCGTGGCGCCCACCAGTTTCACACCCTTGTTGTA